>CAZOCX010000035.1:0-8217 GCA_964578475.1 uncultured Gammaproteobacteria bacterium
CTGTGCGCTGGGAGTGATCGGGTTTCAAGAAACTCACCCAGCGAAAGCTTTCGAATGCTGTTTCCTTTTTTTCGGTATTTTCCATGCAAATAGTATAGCAGATTGTGCGCAAAAGAACGCTCTGGGCATGCGGAAAGAAGGGACCGTCCCTTAGGAGGGACGGTCCCTTGGGGATAATTAAGAACCCCGGACATTGCTCTTGTGAAGCAACGCCGGGGTATGCAGTCGTGGGGTGGGGAGCCCGTCGGTCGGGAGGTGGCTACGCTAGAAGATGATGCGCAGCGCTGCCTCTCGAGGTGGTTCGTCCACGCCCCTCTGAATCTTCAGGCAGATGACCGTTCCGGTGGCCCCGGGGGTGGGGCCCATCTGTTCGGAGAACCCATGGGCTTTGCCCATTTGGTTCTCCCGAATATGGTGCCACGAGTGGACCGCGGCGAAGCCCTTTTCGTGGAATTCTTTCCAGGTCGTGGTCCCGTACTCGAACCACATCGGCCGGTCCCCTTTCGGGAAGTCCAAGGTACACTCGACTCGCAGGGGGTTTTCCCCAGGGTCTCTTGCGTCAACCTCCATCGACGCGAAGGGCTGGGCAACGCCTCGTCGGAACGGGTCCAAGAACTGCGCGTAGGCGAACTCCGGGATTGCTTCCCATCGGCGAATGCGTGTTCTGACGGAAAGGGAATACACGTCGTCCCGATCCCGAGGCGTCCATTTCGCCTCAACCGGGACGTGGGCACCGGAGACGCGCTCCGCGATCTCGTCGTTTCGATCACCGGGCCACACGTCCGACCCAGTGAACTGGACTAAATCGCTATTAATGTGCACCGCGCAGCCACCACAGAACATCGAAGATATGAGGATCACAGCCATGATGGCCACGAGAAGACCGGCGTGAAGCCGGAGAAAGCTTGCAAAGGTACGGTCGTTCATTTCGGGCTCCTTGAGGTCCACCTAGGGCGGACCAGACGCAATATCCCCACGATATTGCAATATATAATAATAACATTTTTGATGGACATTGTCAATATTTCGTCAATCTTTCCTCTATAGTTTCGCTAAGATCAGCCTTTTCCATAGGGTCAGACCTCGTACCGGGTTCAACGTGAACAGGGTTGAACCCGGTTAATCCCGCCTATTGCGTTCAGAGTAAAAAGTGATAGAGTTGGCTTATAGAGCGAAGCACCTTTTTGTTTCCCAAAACGATGACGAGGCCGACACGGCCTGAAAGGAGGCCGAGAATGACGGACTATCCTTGTGACGATCACGCCAGAAAATGGCGCCTCACGTCGCGGCAGAAAGGACGCCGCACTCGCCAGGCGATCCGGCCGCGGGAGAAGCCTGCCCCACCGATCTCCCATGACGACGTGCTCAACTTCCACGAGATGCTCGAGTTCGTCTTCGGGGTCGACAAGGGCGAGCGCGATTTCTTCGCCCGCTTCGATCGTCGCCCGTAGGGGCGGCAACACAGACACGGAGGTCCGGATGCGCAACGCAAAGCCGGACAGTGTACATCCCTGCACTGTCCGGCGTATTTTTTATCCACCGTAATGTATTTGTAAATTGGAATACGTGATTTTTTGCTTGATTTTTTATCTAGAACGAAGTACGATGCTGGAGCTTCGTACCTTGTCGCATTTACGCCAATTTGCGGGTTTAGTACCCGCTCGGAGGCACGCCCATGAAACGGTTTGCATTTGCCGCGATATTTGTTCTCTTTCTGGCGTTCGCAGGCCACGGTCTGTGGCTACTGAGTCCCGAGGAGCATAGGACGGGGGATGGACTTACTTCCATGGTGTGGTTCTTCACGGGCTGGTGGGTTCTGTTCCAGATATCGTGGACCTGCATCATCACTCTGAACTACCGGAAGTGGCGTAGCCAGATGATGTCAGCCCAGGATTTGGGGCTCGAGAAAGTGCATACCTGGGCAGGATTCCATGCCTGGATCTGTGCTGCCGCAGGCATCTTAGTTTTCGGTGGATTCCCAGGTTTGATCGAAGGTCCGCCCGCAATGTTTCTTGGCGCCGTCGTTCTCCTCCTGGCCGCCATGTGGATGGCACGACTTCTGGATCGCGAATCCTGGATCATCCCGATCTCCACATTCGTCGCTGGAGTTGCAGGGATCAGTACTCTTCCGAACCGTTTCGGCACGTTCGCGACAGTATTCGGAATACTCATTCTGATTCCGTTGTTGCAAGAAAGTCGCAATTACATCCCACGGAGGTTTCGGCAATCAACCGTGCGGTGAAGACCACTACCGCCTTTGATCCCTACGAACAAGCGCCTGACTGGCCAGGGTTTTCGCTCCGTGCGAACTCCTTTGGCCAGATTTTTTTACTGGCTTCGACCCTGCGCAGGTTGAAGCCGGTATCCTGCGCTAGTACAGCAGATGAAAAAATGGCATAATACAAGCAACCATTTGGTTGAACTATGGATACATCATTAAACACGAAGGAGCAGTTAGCGCCGAAGCCTTCGCAGGAATTTGAGTTACGACCGGACACGGGGAACCCCTCGGAACAACGGGAGGCAGAACAAACTTCGGAACAGCTCACACCATCCGAAGCTCCTGAACAACGGATTTCGGGTACAGTGCAAGCACTGGGAAAATTGGGGAAAACCGTCCAGCAAACCACAACACCGCAAGTGATTCAAAAAACGCCGGTTCGACGCGAGATTGAAACCATTCTTGCTGCGCACATTACCGACATGTTGCAAACCATGAATCCGGATCAAAAGCTGCAGTTCAAACTCAAGGCCGTAGAAACCGCGACGTTGATCGAGCAACTGATGGCCCAAGCCAAAGCCACGGCAAAAAAAATCATTCACCTGATTCGCGATTGGCTACGATTGATTCCCGGAGTCAACGAGTTTTACATTGAGCAAGAAGCGAAGATTAAATCCGACCGCATTTTGGCGTTGCAAGAAGATCAGTCGCGGCAAACATTACCTAACACGAAATAAGCATGGAGGATCTTTCATGGATTGTTATTGGAGTTGCTGTTGTCATTGCTCTTGGAGTTGCGGCGCTGTTGATCGTCCGATGGGTGATACGACGACGCTTCCTGCTACCCCCGGATTTTCAACTTCAGACTGTCCGGGTTCGTGTGCCAAAAGAAAAGCGTGCCGAGGAGAATCAGCGGCAGGACACCCACGAAGCCTTAAAAGAAATGATCGCTCGGTCGGAAAATTTCTATGCGAACGCTGGCGGATTAAAACCGCACGGCGGATGGAGTGCATGGTTGTATGGGCGCCACGATCATGTTGCATTGGAGATTGTTGCGGACACGGAAGGCTTAATTACGTTTTTTGTGACAACGCCGCGGTATCTTCGGCAGTTCGTAGAACAACAACTGCAAGCGCAATTTCCTGACGCTGATATTGAAGAAGTCGAGGACTTTAATATTTTTCAGCCCGCAAGTTTTGTCCGGGCCGCAGAGCTCAAGCTCTCGCGGGAATATTTCTTTCCGTTAAAGACCTATCAAGAGATGGATAGTGATCCACTGAATGCGCTCACAAATGCCATGAGCCAAATTGCAGCAGGGGAAGGTGGAATGATCCAGGTGTTGGCGAGGTCTGCGCACAAACGGTGGCATCGGTTGGGTGCCAAAGTTGCAAGCGAGATGCAGCAAGGCGTGCCACTGTCGCGCGCCATTCGCATTGCCAAAGGTGGAATCTTTGCGCCCCGATCCGCTGCGAAGCGTCATCAGGGCGGACTCGCGAGTGATTTCCGTAAATTTGCGTTGCAGCAACAAAAGCAGGATGAAAAAAATCAGCAACTGCCGCACGATCAGTATCAGCTTTCTCCTCTCGAGCAGGAAATCGTGAAGTCGATTTCCGAAAAAACATCTCGTGCAGGATTCGATGTCAACGTTCGTGTTGTCGTATCGTCGGCAAATGAAGTGCGATCCGAGCAACTCCTCGATAATATGTTGAATTCGTTTGCACAGTTTGCAGGATACGAATCCAAGAATGCATTCAAAGCCGTGAAGCGCAAAGATAATCGTGCATTGATTCGCGCCACCATTCACCGCGAGTTCCGCGATCGGTTTAGCTTTGTGCTAAACACTACCGAGATGACAAGCATTTTTCATCTCCCAGTTCCAACCACAGAAACGCCAAATATCCGTTGGCTCAAAGCGCGCAAAGCTCCACCGCCGGTGAATGTGCCAAAAGACGGAATTGTGATGGGGTATTCGGACTATCGAGGACAGCACATCGATATTCGGATCAAGCGAGGGGATCGTCGTCGGCATGTGTACATCATTGGAAAATCCGGTGTCGGGAAATCAGAGCTCCTCAAACAAATGGCGCGCCAGGATATTCTGAATGGGGAAGGGCTATGCGTGATTGATCCGCACGGAGACTTGGCAGATGCCGTGTTGTCGTATGTCCCGCCCGAACGCGCGGAGGATGTGATTTATTTTGATCCTTCGGACATGGATCGGCCCATGGGGCTCAACATGCTCGAATACGATACGGAAGAAGAGAAAGATTTTGTGGTGCAGGAAATGATTCAGATTTTTTATAAATTATTCCCGCCCGAAATGATCGGTCCGATGTTCGAGCACAACATGCGCAACGTGATGTTGACGCTGATGGAAGATACAGAAAGTCCGGGGACGATCGCAGAAATCCCGCGCATGTTCACGGATGAACAATTTCAGAAATACAAACTTTCCAAAGTGCATGATCCGGTGGTGCGCGCGTTTTGGGAAAAAGAAATGGCCAAGACCACGGATTTTCACAAATCCGAAATGCTCGGGTATTTGATTTCCAAAGTCGGTCGGTTTGTAGAAAATGCGATGATGCGCAACATCATTGGACAGCCCAAAAGTGCATTCAATATTAAACACGTCATGGACCAGAACAAAATTTTGGTCGTCAATCTTTCAAAAGGAAAAACCGGAGAAGTGAATAGTTCATTGCTGGGATTGATTATTGTTTCAAAACTACAAATGGCAGCGTTGTCGCGCGCCAGTATCCCCGAAGAACAACGTCGCGATTTTTACTTATACATTGATGAGTTTCAAAATTTCATTACCGACAGTATTTCAACCATTCTTTCGGAAGCTCGGAAATATAAATTAAATCTCATCGTTGCACATCAATACATGGGCCAGCTTGTGCAGGATAACAACAACACGAAAATTCGCGACGCAGTCTTAGGAAATGCTGGGACGATGATTGCGTTCCGGATTGGAGTCGAAGATGCCGAAATCATCGCAAAAGAATTTGCGCCAGTGTTTTCCGAGTATGACGTCATCAATGTTGAGAAGTACACCGCGTATGTGAAATTATTGATCGACAATACTGCTGCCAAAGCTTTTAATATGAGAACCTATCCTCCGGCAGTTGGAAATTCTCCCCTTGCCCAGCACATCAAAGAATTATCGCGTTTGAAATACGGAGTCGCGCGCGCCAATATTGAAGCGGAAATTTTGGACCGCACAAAAATCGCCGACATTTCACAAAAGAGTAAGACGCAACTCTCGGAAGTAACGTTGTAATCGTGAACCAAAAATTCAGCGAGATGCGAAGTTCTGGAGATAAATTTGCGACCGAGCCGTACATCTACGTACGGTGAGAGAGCAAATTTGTCGAAGAACGAGCCCGAAGGGGCAAGAATTCAGAACATCGGGCTTCGCTCGATTTCGAATTCTTGCCAGGTCGCGAATTTTTGGTTCACGGCTTGAATTTCTGGTATCGATACGCTAAGGTGGGAAGGGTTTTTAATGTTCCACCATGCGAGAACACGATCTTCAGATTTTACGAAAATTATTGGATTCTGCTAGTTCATCGCTAGCATCAGCGCAGGCGTTGCTCAATCGTGAGATGGCGCTTTCCCGTCGTCCGGAATCGAATGAACGGCATTCGAGAAATGGCAGAGTAGATACGGGAAAGTCCTCGGCTTCCATAGCGAAACCCATGGGTTCCCAGAAAGTGGTGGAAGGCGTTTTTGATGGGTCGCAAATGATTGGTCCGGATGGTCAGCAATATCATATTCCCGAAAATTACGCGTCGAAAACAAAATTACTCGAGGGCGACGTTATGAAGTTGACGATCATGCCGGATGGAACGTTTTTGTACAAACAAATCCAGCAAACCGCACGCGATCGGTTGGTGGGTGTGTTGATTCGCGATGAAAAAAACGGTGAGTATGCAGTTCTTGCAAAAGGAAAACGTTACCGCGTGCTGAATGCGTCCGTATCCTTTTTCAAGGGTCAGCCCGGAGATGAAGCAGTGATCGTTGTACCGCGTGGAGGAGAAAGTGCGTGGGCGGCGCTGGAGAATATCGTGAAAGAATCTAAAACCGAAATGGCGGTAAGCGAGCCCAAGCCCATCATGACTACAGACGTTCAACCAGTTACAGAATCTCATGTTGCGGGAAATAAAATAGCGCCGGATCCTTCCGCGTCACGCACAGAAATCACCCTCGATGAGCTCGAAGACATCGATGAGTTATAATGCGTAAGCCTGGGGATTATAAACCGAAGGAGTAATCTATAAAATGTCTCAAACGTTATACCGCAAATATCGACCGCAAAGCTTTAGTGAAATTGCTGGTCAAAATCACATTCGCATTACCCTGGAGCATCAACTGCAGCAGGACAAAATTGCCCATGCGTATTTGTTTTGCGGACCTCGGGGAGTCGGGAAGACCACAGTTGCGCGCTTGCTTGCCAAAGCCGTGAACTGTACCAGTCGCAAAGCAGGCAAGAGTGAGCCATGCAATACCTGTGATTCCTGTAAATCCATTCTTGAGGGTCGGGCGTTGAATATCATTGAAATCGATGCTGCGAGTCACACGGGCGTAGATAATGTTCGAGAAAATATTATTGCGAATGCGCATGTGCAAGCTGGCAGCGGAAAAATGAAAGTGTTTATCGTCGACGAGGTGCACATGTTGTCCACATCGGCATTTAATGCGTTGCTGAAAACATTGGAAGAACCGCCGTCTGATGTGATGTTTATTCTTGCAACCACAGAGGTGCATCAACTCCCGGAAACTATTATTTCGCGCTGTCAACGATTTGATTTCCGGAAAATCGATGTGCCGGACATGGTCGCACGGCTGGATACGATTGCGCGCAGTGAACATGTTAACGTTCCCAATGAGGTATTCGAACGCATCGCACGATGGTCGGGTGGACATTTGCGCGACGCAGAAAGCAAATTGTGGCAGTTATTTGGATTAGGAAATCATGAAGTCACACGCGAGCAAGCAGATTTGATTTTACCAAAGTCGGATTTGCAAACGGTTGTCACGCTATTTGCGCATCTTCGTAGTCGAAATATTTCTGAAGCCATTGAATTGGTGAATACAGTGTTAATCGAAGGAGGGGATTTGCCGCAACTGACACACGACATCGTAGAATTTTTGCGTAAATTGTTGTTGCTTTCCGTAAGTCAGAATCTCGATCAATTTAGCTCCATGGACATTCCGAAAAATTTAATGACGAAGGTAACGGGATTGCTCGCAGATGTGACGCCGGATGAGTTGCAGCGGTTGTTAGAAATTTGGGTGGCTGCAGAAGAGAAACTTGCAGCAGCGACGATTTTGCAACTCCCGCTTGAGCTAGCTATTTTAGATTCTTGTCGTGCAACCGATGCTGATTCCATGATCAATGTGAGAACGCCGATCCCAGTGGATCAGCCGGCAATCGAAGATGCCACTGTTCCGGAATCTGTATCGCAAGTTGAATCAACAACGACAACAACAGCAGAACCTGAAGCTTCAATACCCCCAGCTCCTGCGGACGCTTCGGTCGATGAAGATTTTTCAACAATTTGGAATGCGTTTTTGGAGGCGATTAAACAAGCAAATCATTCTCTTTCTATTACACTCGGTTTAGCGCGTGTTGTTTCGTTTACGGATGAGAAGTTGACATTAGGATTTGGATATCAGTTTCATTGTGATCGTGTGATGCAGCAGGAGAACCGGTTATTCATTGAACGGATGTTAAGCAAAGCTTCTGGGAAGCCTGTTTCGATCATAGCAAGACTCGATCAAGAAATTCGTGATACGAAACCGCAGGATCCGGAACACATTGATCCTCCAAAGATCACGGACTCGGATGTGGTGAGTGCATTAGATGTGTTTGGCGGACGACTCGTGAATCGTGATAATCAAAAGAAACCCCATCAGACCGAGACACCAGTTGGAGAATAAACCCGACCCTGCGGCAAGACCGCAGGGTATCAGGGCGGGTTTGTTGCAGA
>CAZOCX010000036.1:0-8171 GCA_964578475.1 uncultured Gammaproteobacteria bacterium
CTTTTGATCAATGAATCGTTCGAGCTCGGAAAACGCAACAATCGAATGAAATTTGTCATCGACTTGCTGTTTTGCTAATCCCAACACGGTTGCGTTGAGGTAAACGTTATCTCTGCCGGAAAGTTCCGGGTTAAATCCAATCCCCAGCTCGAGGAACGGCGAAATTCTTCCATTAATCGTGACATTCCCGCCGTCCGGCTCATAAATTCCTGCAAGAATTTTTAATAATGTCGATTTTCCGGATCCATTCCGTCCAATAATGCCAAAAAATTCTCCGGCTTGGATTTCAAACGACACGTCATCTAATGCCAGAAACTCTTCAAAGGTTTTTTTGCGAAAACGCTGAATAAATGCCCCACGGACCGTGGTAACCGGGTCGTGGGGAATGATAAATTTCTTTCGCAATTTTCGACCAATCAGTGCCGCTTGTGACATATAAACAATCGACCCACAAAAGCGTACCCGCTTGCAGGAATAATGTTATTCTTTTATACTATGTAGAGCCCTTTTCGTCAAGTTTTTGGGGCTTCGATTCTCTAGGCGTGTTTCATCGTTTTTCCTTCATTTCATGAATTCAGTTAACGTATCTGTTCTCATTGTTTCTTGGAACACGCGGGAAATCTTGCGTGCGTGTTTGGCTTCGCTGCAACTTGTGATGGAACAGAAGAAGGCCGAGGTGATTGTTGTAGACAATGGATCAATCGACGGAACACCGGAAATGATTCGATCCGAATTTCCAAATGTGATATTGATTGCAGAGCAGAAAAATCATGGATTTGCCAAAGGCAACAACATCGCAGCAGCGCGTGCGCGCGGAACATACCTTCTCATCTTGAATCCTGACACGCGCGTTCTGGAAGGAGCGATTGACGCCATGCTACGCGTTCTCGAACTGCATCCCGATGTCGGAGTGGTGGGGCCGCATTTGACCAACCCCAATGGGTCGCATCAAGATTCTGTACGACGGTTTCCTACGGTGTTTTCGCACGCCTTGGTGCTACTGAAACTTTCGCACATTCTCTCTCATACCGCAGTGTTGCAACGCTATTATGCAACGGATGTGGATTATGCAAGGGAACAAGAGGTGGATCAGGTCATGGGTGCGGCAATGATGATGCGACGAAGTGTGTTTGAAGAGCTCCATGGGTTTGATGAGGAGTACTGGATTTGGATGGAAGAAGTCGATCTGCAAAAACGCCTTCAGAACATGGGGTTGAAAATTTACTACACCCCAACCGCAACTTTGGTTCATTATGGTGCACGCAGTTTTACCCAGACAAGTTTACTTTCCCGCGCATGGCGTTTTGCCAATAGCTCTGCGTATTATTTTCGTAAACATCATTCGATTGTAGCGTTTGGGTTTATTTGGATCGTGTCCCGCGTACATATTATTCTCACGTGGATGTACGCTCGTGTCCGGCGCGCAATGTGAGTTTAGTAACAAGTTCAACATGCGGCGTGTGAGGGAATAGATCAATTGCGCGCGAGTTGGCGACATTATAATGCTCGGATAATCGCACGTACTCGCGGGCAAAATTTTTGTAATTACACGAAACGTATACGATGGTTTTAGGTCGGAAGTTAAGGAGTTTTTCAAACGTTGCATCATCCAGTCCTACGCGTGGTGGATCCAAGATCACAAGATCAGGTTGGATCGCTGAAAGGTCCATGGCGCTCAAAGGCATACTGTGAAACTCTGCCCCCACATGATTGAGTTCTGCATTCACGCGTGCGTCGCGAATGGCATCGTCCATAAGTTCGATTCCCACAACGCGTTTTACTAAACGTGAAAGGGGAATCGTGAAAAAACCGCTGCCGCAATACAAATCTAGGATCGTGGGATGTTTTCCTTGCGAAAATTCCAGAACCGTTTTTTGTAATAGTGCTGCAGCATGCGGATTGGTTTGAAAGAAGGCATTTGGCGTGATGCGATAGTGATCATCGTTGATGGTTTCCTCGATCCAACCAGGACCATCGATGATCGTTAGAGTTCCTTCATGTGACACATCCCCGAGACTTTGACTTACCGACCAAATCGTTGTTGTGGCTCGAGCATGAGATCCAAACTTTCGAAGCGCAGCTTTGAGCTGATGTTCTTCTACAGCATCGCGTGGTGGGCTTGTGACAATGGTGACCATGGTCTCACCCGTTGTTGTGCAGCGGATTACGCTATAGCGCAGAAGCCCTTCATGTGATTTTCGATCGTAATACGATAACCCGGATTTCTGAACCCATTCACGAACACGAGAAAACTGTTGCTCGATCGAAGGGTCTGCAATAAAACAGGTGTGATTATCGATCACGCGCCACCATTTTCCTTTTTGCCGCAATCCTACGCGTCCTTCAAAATCGATCGCAAAATCCATGCGATTGCGATAATGGGATATCGCAGGTGAGGGGAGAATTTTCGGGCAACGAATGGTTAAACCTTTGAGTGCAAGCGATCCATTGATGTCGGAAATTTTTTGCTGGAGTTGCGTTTCATACGGGAGATGCGACCATCGACACGAACCGCACACATCCGGATGAGGACAACGGGATGGCATTCTATAAATATTGATGAGCTCTACTCAACAATCAATGTCCCGGTCATGCCTAACGCTCGATGATCTCCTACACTACAGAAGAATTCAAATGTCCCTTTTCGATCTGCTGTAAATTCAACGCTCGTTGTTCCGCCAGCACTTACGGTTTCGGTTGTCGCAGAAAATGCAGGTAAGGACCAATCATGAATACCCTGCGTGCTTGTAAATGTAATTTTTACGCGATCATCTTTTTCCACTCGAAGTTCCGTATCCGAGAATTCAAAATTTGCACCATTCATAGTAAATGTCTTTGTCGCGGTGGTAGAGGCCGACACATTGGTATTCTTATTTGCGTTGGTATTCGTTTGCAGGGAGGTATTGTTTAGGGTTGTGGAATTTGTATTTTTAGGTTCTGAATCTTCGGGGTTATCGTTTTTTAGTGCAAGAACAACAATGATCGCAACAATGATAACTGCAATAACGGATAGTGCAATGATGGCAGCTCGATTGCTAGGTGGTTGTTCTAGGGGATCGTTTTCTTTAAGAGACATACGTATTGATCTTAAGAGTAAGATTCGGTACGGTTATCATAGCTCGGTCGCTTTATTTTTTCCATATCGACGTATGACCAATGAAGATCTTGTCGCAGGACTTATTGCATCCGGCACACTTACAACACCGGAGATCATGGAGGCATTTCGTGTCATCGATCGTCGTCGGTTTGTGGATGAAGAATGGGTGCAGGAGGCCTACCACGATTATCCACTTCCAATTAGTGCAACAGCAACCATTTCTCAACCCACGACAGTGGCGTTCATGCTGGAACTGCTGCAGGTAAAGGCAGGCGACCATGTATTAGATGTGGGGTCGGGATCGGGATGGACCACGGCACTGTTATCGCAGCTCGCTGGACCGAAGGGTTCTGTTGTTGGCGTTGAACTTGATCCAGAACTGGTTTCTCAAAGCCAAGAGCGTCTTTCTTTCTTTCGATTTCCCAACGCACGGATTGTGCAAGCATCGGAAGAATTAGGGTATCCGCCGGATGCTCCGTATCAGAAGATCTTAGTTTCTGCATCTGCAATAACGCTTCCCCAAGAATTAGTGGATCAACTCGCACCATCGGGTCGTATGGTGATTCCCGTGGGAACATCCATCATCCGAGTGGATAAATTAGAAGACACACATATCGAAACAGAAGAGTTCCCAGGTTTTGCATTTGTGCCGTTATACGAAAGTTAGAATTGCCATATTTAATCACGGAATGCGCCGTGTTACACTGTACCTATGAAAAAATTTCAGTATTTTGGGTTGATCCAAAAGTATTTCAAGCCATCCTCCTTGGCCTACCATTATTATTTACCACATGTCGTGATGGTGACATCGAAATCTTTAGCCATTGCAAAACGGCTGCATCTTACAGCGGCAAAGATGCGATTCATTGAAGAGTCGGCGATGTTGCATGACATTGGAATCATTCACGTTCATGCTCCGGATATTGGATGTCATGGAACAGATGCCTACGTCACACATGCGCTCCGCGGGGCAGAGATTTTACGCAAAGAAGGATTTTCACGGCACGCACAATTGGTGGAACGACACATGGGTGTGGGAATTAGCAAGCAAGAAGTCATTCGTCAACAGTTGCCGCTTCCGAAAAGAGACATGATTCCCAAAACCCTCGAGGAAAGAATTGTGTCTTATGCAGATTTATTTTTTAGCAAAAATGACGAATTTTTATTTCTGCCTCGGACACCAGCACTGATCAAACGTTGGTTAAGCAAGTTTGGAGCGGAGTATGTCGAACGATTTGAAGCGTGGCAATACGCGTTAGGGAAGTGATCACTGCAAAATAACGAACGCAGGTAAGACTCCCTTTTTGGCTGGTTTTTACAAGGCAGATAGCAAAGTAGATGTTTGCGAATTGTTTCATATTCTACGACATAAGAGCTGTGGATAACTTTTGAATGTATTTTACGACACATAGAAGGGGAGAGGGTATCAATACTCGCAGGTGGTATTCACAGAATCATTTAAGACTTTTCTAAACCCAATCACTTTTCATTAAAAGAAACGCCATCTCTTCTCTACCCATCGTTATTCTCAATTTCTCCAAAATTCTGCTTCCACTCTTCGGATTCTTCTCCCGGGTTTTCCCGAGGCGCTGGATCACGTATGTTATACTAACACGCGGAGGATTTGTATTTTCTAATGAATTTCGGGTATGCATGATTTGATCATTGTGGGAGCATCGGCAGCGGGCTGTTCCGCATCCGTGTATGCAGCGCGCGCTAAAATGCATTTTTTATTAGTCGCAAAAGACGTTGGTGGCGAAGTTGCGAGCTCTGGGGAAATTGAGAATTGGCCTGGTGTGAACCACACAACGGGTGTGGAACTTGCCGAGCAATTCAGTAAACAACTCACCCACAATCATGTAGAGCCGGAAGTATCTGTCGAGATTCAGAAGATCGAAAAAACTGGCGATACATTTGTTCTAACCGGATTAAAGGATGGATCCGATCCTGTTCAATATGAAGCTCGAACCGTATTGTTTGCAACCGGTGTGCATCCGCGACATTTAAACGTCCCTGGGGAAGACACGTTTTACCTCAAAGGTGTGAGTTACTGCACAACGTGCGATGGTCCTCTGTTCAAACAAAAAGTCGTGACGACCATTGGTGGAGGAAATTCTGCAAATGAATCCGGAATCATGATGTCGGGAATTGCGTCAAAGGTCTATGTATTAACAAAAAATTCAGACATGCAAGGGGAGAAAACATTGATTGAAAATCTGAAGTCCAAATCCAATGTAACGATTATTCCAGGAGCGACTACGACAGAGATCGTTGGGAGCACGCATGTAACAGGAGTAAAATATACGGACGCAAGTGGTACGGAACAACTGCTCCCGACAGACGGAGTGTTTATTCATATCGGATTAATCCCAAATTCATCTGCGGTAAAAGACTTAGTGGCATTGGATGCACTCGGAAATGTCGTGATCGATGCCGTCGGTGCATCATCTGTTCCGGGATTGTATGCCGCAGGTGATGTGACGAATCATCCATATAAACAAATTGCCATTGCAGCAGGACAGGGGGTATCGGGAGTATTAGCGATCCAAAGTTATCTCAATTCACATTGAACCATGCAAAGAAGGAGGCAGATGGAGAAGGTTGGATTCCTGATTGTGTCTGCAATCATGCTGTTTTCTTATCTACCAGCGGCATCGGCGTCCACGCAACTGATCAATGTATTTCCAGAAACTTCGGAACTATTGGTGAATTCGGGAGATCGTGTGGAAGACACCATATACATTTTACGACCCTTTGAAGATTCTGCAACACTTCGCATCACAATTCAACCTACGTCGAAGGAATTGTCTGGGATTGTGCGCGAACTCGCGGATCGTTCTGCAACGTCGTGGATCACGTTGCTCTCCCCTTCTATTGTGGAGGTCCCCTTGCAATCGGCAGTCGCAGTAACGTATCAGGTGCATGTGCCAGAATCTGTCGAATCTGGAGAATGGTATGCCTGGCTCGAGATTGCGGATGAACGTTCAGCGCAGGTATATCGTTCATACGCCATCGTGATCCAAGTAACCGATGCGCGAAACCCTAAGGCTATGATCACATTTAGTGCTGCCGAGCGGCGTATAAATTTTCAGTTTCCGGTGGATGTGTTAACCGGAATCGAAAACACCGGGACTGTGCGTATGATTCCTGAAGGAACACTTCAGATTGTTCAAGGAGATCGGGTAATCGAAAGCATGAGGTTTAATGCATCCGGCGATACGATTTATCCAGGCGTCTATCGAGAATTTCGGCATCAGTGGGATCCATCTCTTTCCTTCGGTCGGTATACGTTGGTGACAAACGTCTTCATCGCGGGGATTTCCGAACCTCTTCGCACAGAATCGATTTTTTGGGTGTTGCCATGGGGCATTCTATTAGGGGCGTTTTTAATATTACTCGGGATCCTGGTTGCAATGTATTGGGCTCTTCAATCCTATTTGTGGCGTAGAATCGAAGAAAAAGAATTGCAGTATGTGCAGATTTTATTGGCGTCAGCATTGCCGTCGGATTTAGCGTCGACGCGCCATTTGCGATCATCTCGGAAACAACAACCATGAAGCTCATCGTGACAACTGTGAAAACAATTTCTCAAGCTCGGAAGTTGCTGGATCCGTTGTTTGCAAAACATTGGATTGCGTGTGCGAAATTCCATCCCATCACTTCACGATACCGATGGAACGGAACCCTGCATCAGGAATCTGAAATGTTCATTGAAATGGAAACATCGCGTGTGTGCGCAAAGGTCGCGGTTGCGTGGATTCTCGAACACCATCCCTATGAAAAGCCTGTGATTCGTGTATCGCAAGTCCGCGCCAATCCCGAAGCTGAAACATGGGTGAAATCGGAAACACATTTGTAACCATGAAAATACCGGAGCGCGATTTTTTCCAAACCGTGTATCGCATGGTGCGTCGCATTCCAAAAGGAAAGGTTGCAACGTACGGACAGATTGCTGCGCTTTGCGGATCACCGCGTGCAGCGCGAACGGTAGGATGGGCATTGAATGCATTACCGCATGATCAGAGCGAAAAAATTCCTTGGCAGCGCGTGTTGAATCGCGAAGGTCGCATTAGTATTCTCCATCGATCGGCAACCAAAGAATTCCAGGCGGAGTTGCTTCGGAGCGAAGGTGTTTATGTGGAGCTTCGCGATGGAAATTACTGGGTAGACTTGCGAGCGTTTGGATGGAGGCCGCGAACCAGAATCGCTTAATTGTTTTTCAGTGCTCTAGTTACGCTCCGGTGAGGAAGATCGCCAAGATTCCGACAATCATCCATGCAATACCGACACCTTTGTTTGCAAACGAACGGAGCGTTTGTCGTTCATGCAGAAGACCGGGAAGACGTATGCCAATCACTGCTGCTAATGCAAGGACAAAAAATGGCTGGACGGATAACAGCGCATTGACAAGTGACGCAGGTCCTTTCGAAAGTGCGAGCGTAAACGTGAGAAACGATGCAAGCGTAATAAGTTCGCTGAAGAATACAGGTAAGACTGCTGGCGATAGTATATGTGCTCGTGAAAAGATGCGTGATCGATGTTGAAGGGTCATGGGTAAAATCGCAACAAAAGATCCAAATTGCATTAACGCGAACAATGTCCAGGAATCGAGTTCTGCGAGTGTGAGTTTTTGCATCATGACAACAATGGACCAGAGCAACGCGGATGTACCCATCAACAATAGCGCGCGCGAAAGTTTCATTTTTTTGGATTTATGCGAAAGTAGAATAGCGCCGATCGAAAGTGCGATAATTCCAAAAATATGCGGAGGTTTCAACGGTTCTTTAACAATTAGCAAATCAAACAATAGAACAAACACATTGGTGAGGTAGTACATGGGAATGATGCGTGAGACTTCTTCCAGTTGAACAGAACGGAAATAAAAATAATTCGCGCTGATGCGTAAAATGCCTGTGCTCAATCCCACCATGATAAGAAATGCAGAAATACTTGGAAGTGGGTGAACAATGACAAGTACAATCCCCACTGCCAATGAAAGAAACCCTTCCATCTGTAATGACAAGAGCGGTGTGCGCAGCCACCGCGAGTAAATCCATTTGTCGGTTACGTTTGC
>CAZOCX010000037.1:0-8144 GCA_964578475.1 uncultured Gammaproteobacteria bacterium
TTTCGCTTAACACGTGAACTGCATCGTCATGGCGTTGCCTTGAAATCTGCATTACGTAAGAACGGCATTCGCGCATCGTTTATTCAGTTAAAAGGATCCGGGCTTTCGAGTGTTGCGATTTCTAAAGAACACATGCTCGACCGCGGTGCCGAGTTCTGTGTGTTCCTCGAACCGCATCAGATTTCTATTGGCCGGACGAAGACAATCCAAGACTTTCGAAATTTTTCTGCGCGCGATTACGGTCGACCCGGTCATGATGATATTTCCGGGATGCTTCCGCCGAAACTTGCCATGATGATGATTAATCTTTCCGGTGTTGCAATCAACGGAACTCTACTCGATCCGTTTTGTGGATCGGGAACGATTCTCACAGAAAGCCTAGCTATGGGAATGACGCAGTTGATCGGAAGTGACATTTCCGAACGCGCCATCGATGACACGCGCAACAATCTCGAATGGACCATGCAACATCTGGGGCTGCACACGGAGCACGAGATCCCGTTGTATGTTCAAGATGCGAAATCACTCGAAAAAATCATTCCACCCGAATCCATTGACGCCGTGGTTACCGAGCCGTACCTCGGTCCACCATTGCGCGGACGAGAGTCACCGGAAATCATCAGCAACAATATCCGTACGCTCCAACAGCTCTATCAACAATGGATCGATCAATTTTATCGTGTGTTAAAGCCGCACGGACGATTCGTCATGGTCATTCCACACTTTCGCATCCAAGGAAAAATGCTCTCCATGCATCTCGAGTGGCGAAGATTCACGCGAGATCCGTTTTCGTCACCCACACTTCCGAATGGTGGTCTTGTCTACCAGCGCCAGAACCAGTTTGTTGTGCGCGAGATCGTGGTTGGGACAAAACGCAAATGACATCAATCGACAAAGCCATCTTTTATCGGGATTCAACCTCGTACGGGATTCAACCTCGTACCACATCGCAACCTTCCCCTAAAATTTGAAAGGTGCTATACTAATTTCTGCAGAGTATGGGCGACAGTCTTTTTGACCTTGCCTATTTTTTATGCCCTGCAAATATCATATCCGATCCTTCATCGAGAATGGATTTTATCATGTATTCAATCGTGGCGTGGAGAAACGGCTAATTTTCCGTGAAGATGAGGATTACCGAGTTTTTTATTATTTTTTACGGTCCGCAGTTGCAAGACCCGATGTTCGATCGATGAGTCGGAGAAAAAACTTTTTTCAGGAAATAAAACTTTGTGTCTTTTGCCTCATGCCGAACCATTTTCATCTAATCGTGCAGCAAACCCATGATCACATGCTACCCGTCTTTATAAAATCGTTTATTTCCGCGTATACGAGATACTTCAATGAAAAGTACCAGCGTGTAGGCTCAATCTTTCAGGGACGCTATAAGGCAAAACTTATCGATACCGATGAGTACCTCTTACACGCTTCACGTTACATTCATCTTAATCCAAATGGGATGAAGCATGATGCGCTCTCTTATCCGTATTCCAGCCTGAAGGCGTACACAGAAATAACCGATAACAAAATATCCACGGAAATGATCTTCGAGCTGCTTGGTGCAAAGAACCTAGCACAAGGTCGCGAGCTTTACAAAAAGTTTTTAGAACTAGATTCTAAGTATGAATCCCCATTCTAAGGTTGCGATGTGGTACGAGGTTGAATCCCGTACGAGGTTGAATCCCGATTAGTTAAAATGAAAATGCACAACGTCGCCGTCTTGTATGAGATAGTCTTTGCCTTCCATGCGGAGTAGTCCCTTTTCGCGCGCGGCAACGTAGCCACCGCATTCCACAAGGTCCTTCCAGCCAATCACTTCGGCACGAATAAATCCTTTTTCAAAATCCGTGTGAATTTTGCCTGCGGCTTGGGGTGCTTTTGCGCCCCTCTGCACAGTCCACGCGTGCGTTTCTTTTTCTCCAGCTGTAAAAAATGTGAGAAGATCCAGCAACACATAGCCAGCTTTAATCAATCGATCCAGTCCGGATTCTGAAAGTCCGAGTGTTTGGAGATATTCCCGTGCTTCGGGATCCGGTAGCTGCGCGAGCTCGGCTTCGATCTTTGCGCTCACACGCAAGTATCCGCGGGGCGACGGAGTTGCGAGCTCTGCTTCGGATACATTCTCGACGATCAGCATGGGTTTCATCGTCAAGAGATTCGATTCATGGATCAATAGTTTCTCATCGTCGGAAAGCAAAACTGAAGATGCGGGTTGTGCATTCTGAAATGCTTCGTGAATACGTTGATACACCGCGAGTTTACGCACAGATTCTTTGTCACCAGAACGCGACTTCGACTCCAATTCTCGAATCCGTCGCTTCACAGAATCTGCATCTGCTAAAATCAATTCTAACAGGATGATGTCCTCATCGCGCACGGGATCCACGGAACCGTCGACATGTACGACATTCGCATCATCAAACGCGCGCACCACATGCACGACCGCATCCACTTCACGAATGTGTGACAAAAATTTGTTTCCTAGTCCCTCTCCTTTGGACGCACCTTTCACTAATCCCGCTATGTCCACGAACTCGATCGTTGTTGGAATGATTTGTTTCGACTTGCAGGTGGATGACAGTTGTTCTAAGCGTTCATCTGGGACTGCAACTACTCCGACGTTGGGATCGATGGTGCAAAAGGGGTAGTTTTCCGCCGGAACTTGCTTTTTTGTGAGTGCAGAAAACAGTGTTGACTTCCCGACATTGGGTAATCCGACAATTCCTAATTGCAGTGACATATTGACAAAAAAAATGAAACGATTACATTGAAGATGTTCTATTTTTCAATTTAACGCAAGGAGGGAAATTTTATGCAACGCATTGTGCTCGATACCAATGTGCTTGTCAACGGCGTCCAAGATGATTTGTCGTACGCCTATCGGATTATTCAAAATGTGATTCACGGTGAGCTCGAAGGTGTAGCAAGCACCGCGATTCTGCAGGAGTACGAACACATGGCGACGCGCCTGATCACGGACGAAGAATATTTAGATATGCTCGACGATTACTATGATCGTCTCGTTATTGTCAATCCACGGAAACACTACCGGCTATCGGACGATCCATCAGATAATAAATTCTTAGATGCCGCTGTCGAAGGAGAAGCGCAGTTTATCATTAGCAACGATGCGCATCTTCTTGATCTTGGCGATGTCGATGGAGTACGCATCGTGACGCCTGAACATTTCCTGCACTCAACCGACGATGGAGAAGAATGGCAGAGCATGGTGCAGATGATTGGAATTTCGCGTTAAGCGGATTGCGATTGTTGTTGTAGCTTCACAACATTCTTGAGAAGAAATGCGATTGTCAACGGACCGACGCCTCCGGGAACAGGTGTGATAAACCCGTCGAGATGTTTCATTGATTCAGCGTCTACATTCCCATCAATTTTTTTGGGATTGTTGGGATCGCGAATAATGCCGATATCAATCACGGTCGTGCCGTCTTTCAGCATGGATCCTTTTAGGATACGCGCATTTTTGAGCCCTCCTAATCCGATAATCACAATATCCGAAGTGGGTAAGTATGGAACTGCTTTGTCGACAGCAGTAGCAATTCGCGTTTTCGCATGGCGCTTCACGAGCCACGAACGCAACTCCGACACCATCGGCGAACCAACACGCGCAATAATCACAGCAGTTTTGCCTTCGATGGATTGATGCGCGTACTTCAGACATTCAGCAACAGCTTGTGTTAACACCGGCACCACGGTCACTTGACTGCTCCGTTGCGCAGGATGAAATCCATCGGCATCTTTATGAGGATCGATGGCATGGATAATTCGATCCGTGGACAAATGCTTGGGCAATGGAAGCTGCACAAGAATTCCATGAATGCGTTTTGCGGAATTGAATTTTCGAATCGCGTCTAATACGTGTTGCTCGGAAACACTCTCAGAGAGTTTTACCAATTCCACTGCAATCCCCGCTTCCCGACACGCACGCAATTTTCGACGCACATACAACTGCGATGCAGGATCTGTCCCGATCAACACTACACCTAAACCCGGAGGATCGGATGGATCAATGTGGTGTTTTAGCTCCTGCAAAATGTCGGAAGCGATCGTTCGACCCGGAATTATTTTCATAGATCGGAATACAAGGGAAAATGGCGACAAAGGTCCCGAATCGTTTGGAGATTCGATCGTTGCATTGTCGGATCTGTTGGATTCTGTAATGTAGATGCGATCACTTCCGCAATGAGATCCACCTCGGGCTCGTTCATGCCGCGTGTGGTCAATACCGGCGTTCCCAAACGAATGCCAGATGGGTTCATGGGTTTTCGTGGATCGTTCGGTATCGTATTTTTATTCGTGTGAATTCCGACTTCATCCAACAGACGTTCTGCAGTCTTTCCATCTAGATTCACGGATTGCAAATCGATGAGCATCAAATGATTATCGGTCCCGCCTGACACCAACCGCAGTCCGTGAGCCATTAATTGCTGTGCGAGTCGCTGTGCGTTTTGTAACACCTGCTGTTGATATGTCCGGAATTCAGGTTGCATGGCTTCATGAAATCCTACAGCCTTTGCAGCAATGATGTGCTCGAGAGGGCCGCCTTGCATCTCGGGAAACACGGCGGAGTCCACAAGTTGCGCGAGATTCTTTTTGGAATTCGGATGATGCGTGTCATGCAATCGATCTTCGATGCGTGAAAGAATAAAACCGGCGCGCGTTCCTCGGAGGGTTTTATGCGTAGTACTGGTAACCACGTCCGCGTACGGCACAGGATCTGGGTGAAGTTTTGTCGCTACAAGTCCTGCAATATGCGCCATGTCCACCATGAAATATGCACCGACTTCATCCGCGATCGTACGAAATGCCCTAAAATCAAATAAACGAGGATACGCTGTTGCACCAGCAAGAATCATCTTTGGTTTGTGCTCGAGCGCGAGCTTGCGCACAACATCCATATCAATGCGTTCATCGGCGCCCACGCCGTATGGAACAAAATGGAATAACCTTCCAGAAAAATTTACCGGCGAACCATGCGTCAAATGTCCTCCATGATCCAACTGCATGGCAAGAATCGTGTCTCCAGGATTTGCGAGCGCAAAATATGCCGCCATGTTGGCTTGGCTTCCGGCATGCGGCTGCACATTCGCGTGCTCTGCGTTGAAGAGTTTTTTCGCACGCTCGCGTGCAAGGTTTTCGACTTCATCAATCACAATATTCCCGCCATAGTACCGTTTGCCGGGGTAGCCTTCGGAGTATTTGTTTGTTAACGGCGATCCCGCGGCTTCCAAGACCGCTCGGGATGCGATATTTTCCGATGGAATCATTTCAATGCCGTCATTCTGGCGTTGGATCTCGCGAATGATCGCATCAAAAATTTCCGGGTCTGTGTGTTGAAGATGAGGATAATCCATAGATCTAGCAATTAAAAAACACGTGGGTTCGAGACAAAAATGTTCCGCGCTAGATCATGAACCCTATCTTAAATGGATTTTCCGAAATCTGCAACTGCCCTTGTCTCATTCCCGAACACTGCTACACCTTGTCGATCTCTGAAAACTTTACTAGGATGGGAGTATCAGTATTAACGTTTTTCTATGAAACAAATCTTCCGTCTCATTCAGCGGATCCATTCGGCGCCAACTGTGCATGCGCATTGTGATGCGCCGTGCGGAGTCTATGATCCCGCGCAAGCGCGCGTTACTGCCGAAGCAGTTCTTTCATTGACCAAAAAAATTCTGGATCTGAAACGCCCAGAAAACGCCGATCAACAAACATGGCTTGCATTTCACAATACACTCGCTCGCTATATTCAAATCAAAGAGGAACAAGCTGAGGAAACCAAACGCCATCTACTCGTGTTGTGGACCGACTATTTCAAACCGGAGCATCTACAAAAATATCCGGACCTTCACGATCTGTTCTGGAAGGCAGCGAAAGCATGCTCGCATACCAAACAAGAAGTGAGTGTTGAGCATGCACAAGAATTATTGGAGTATGTTGAAAAAATTCACCACATTTTTTGGGAAACCAAAGGACGCGATGTACCGTGGGTACAAGCAAACCAATAGTCTTTATGAAGTCTTTCCTCACCACAAGATCTCTCCGACTGACATGGAGAGAATTATTGCGATGGATTTTTGGATACCGCAAACGGTTTATTGTTGAGGGTGATTCGATGGCGCCCCTTTTTCGTGCGGGAGATTCTATATTTGTAGAAGCGTTCAAAACTGCGACACCCCGCGTCGGAGATGTCGTAGTATTCCCGCATCCATTCGAGCATCGAATGCTGATAAAACAGGTGGCGTCTATCAGTAACGATGGAGTAGAACTTCGCGGGATGTCCGCTCACAGTACTGATAGCCATGTGTTTGGACTCGTGAATAAAAAAACAATTGTCGGCATTGTCCGCGCTGTGATCTAAGAAAGCGTTTGCTAAGCGTGTTGGACAATATGATCGTTGAGTTTCTGTTCTAATCGATCCATCCGAGCATTCATGAACACACGTTCTTCATCCAAACGAATTAAAAATCAGGGCACGATCCAGTGGACCATGCCCTGCTTTTGTCGTCACGCCGACAGCTAGACTGAAAAGTCGTCGGCTGTAACACTAAACAACGGCTCGCCGGTTTCCGCATCGGGCTCACCACGCGTGTACCCGCGCACGAAGGTAAATCCTGGGAGCGGTGCCGTTTGGAAGGTTGCCAGCGCCCGCGCTCGGGCTTCCACAGAAATCCTCTGGCCCTCAGGGAGATGACGGACATAGGGTCGAACCACAGCTGCACCGCTACCCCCACCATTCGCAGGTCGACCTTCGCCAGTGCACGCAGTCGCCCCCATCACGATCCGCCAGGCGCAACGTAGAGCAATGAAGGCCAAGATTCGGTCAACCCCCACAGCCACATCGCTCTCTGCGAGCCCACCAACGTTGACACGAGAGAGATCTGTCGGGGTCAGCGCCATTTCGAGCGCATGAGTAGTCCCGTGGGCGTGCCGAATGTACCGCACGCGAAAATCCGGAAAGTTTTCCCGCGGGTACAGCACAATCTCTCTATGACCGAACTGCACAAATTCTGGCAGGGTCACCCTCACGCGGTCTCGACCGTCGGGCCGCAACGCGTGGCGGGGATTGACCATGATGTCGAGCCACATATCTTCATACGCTCGCGCGTATGCACCGAAATTTCGTTGCACAACTTCGACGAGATGGAAGATGCCCTGGTTCTGTTCGTGTATCCGACGATACGCTTCGTCAAGCGCGTCCGAAAACCACTCAATCAGTTCGTCCGGAACTGGCAGGTTCAAGGTATTCCCCGCAACCTCATCGACCAAGAGAACCTCGTCTCCAATACACCAACTCCGGAAGGCCTTCGGGACGAAACGCGTGGGTCGTATTGCCGCAAAACACTCGATGAAACGACAAAGCACACTGTAGTCGCCTGTCTGGTGCATATATCGCAATGTCTCTTCCCATGTTGCGGTGCCGTTCGTCCCGCTTGCAGTCAAAATGCATACAAGTATGAGGATCCATGCCGCACTGTTTCGCTCCCACTCTGCACTTCCGACTTTGGAACGACAGTGATCCACGAGACAGGTGAATCTCGCTACCGCCTGCTCGCGCATCCTCTTTGGAGTTCCGAATAGAAGGAAAGCCATTGCAAATCCCTCTCCCGACTCCTCCGGTCGACAGAACTGTGGCAACAGGTCGTCTGCTTTTTCGAACGGAAGCTCCAAGAACTTCTGCCGGACCGTTGCGACGAGTTCTTGCACTCGACGGTAATGACCTCGGTTCAGCCTCGACGTTCTTATGTCTTCCGCATGTGCCTTATCGAACATGCAAAGGATCGTATGGATACCGAGGAGAAACTCCCGCGTCTCTTCGGGATGCTCAAATAGATTCTGTAACATTGGCCGAATTTGACGCTGGTAGTCCGCGCGAATCCAACCGGCCCACATCATACGATTGTGCATGACGCCCCCTTGCGGTAGCTCTACCGCTAGATTTTAGATGTGCAATACGATCAAGAGCTCATCACTTATATCAAAAAAAGACGAATATTTCAAGCCCGCCAAACGCTAGAATTTCTTCATCATGTATTCATCTTCAAGTACGTACCCGAGTTTACGATAATATTCGCGGACGCCGACGCCGGAAATGACAGCGAGTTTACGAACGCCAAATT
>CAZOCX010000038.1:0-8028 GCA_964578475.1 uncultured Gammaproteobacteria bacterium
GCTGTCCACTGTCCGGTGAGCACATCAAAGAACAGAGACATAATCGAATACGAAAGAAGGCATACAGCCAACCCCACCATTGCCCAGACAATGGATTGTTTGCCTTTGGTAACCATGTCGGCATTTCCGCGAGAGAGCATGAGCAGGACACCTCCATAGATGAAGGTGATGATCGCAAAAAATGCGCTCGCGCCCAGGAAGAATCGAGCAAGATTTGCAATAACCGACAACAAATCTATGGTGCCATTGCCCAATGGGTTATCGAGCACAAAGTCCTCGGCGTGTGCTGCAGGAGCAAGGAACAATCCCAATAGAACGAAACCTGCAACTTGAATCCGTGACCGCAAAAAGAATTTCATAGAATTAGTATATCGAGTTTTTATAAACCTGTCATTGTGATGCATCACGGACTTCATCTTCTTCTCTCCAGCCCGCGGGTCCTGCCCCGGGTCGGCCATTTCGGGTTCGTCCCGATAAAGGTCCTCACCCGTAAATGGCCTCCCCGTGTCACCCTCGGACTGGAGGGTGTAGAGATTCGACCTCGTTTCCGTCTCTCTTTCTCCGACAGGGGCTTTCGCACCCAGCCCCAGTTTTTACAAGATCCGACCTGGGATAGACGAGGTCGGATCTGGGGATCCAAAAACTGGGGCTGGGGAGAACGAGACGCGATCCGTCGAAACGGATCGACGTCGTACCCTGGCGGGGGGAAGAGGACGGAAACGAAAGTGTAGGGCAGGTCCTGTTAATTATTAAAAAAGGGGCGAGGACCGCGACGCTACTTCACTTTGTCGTCAATCAGACAGCAGCGCCGCCCACGCCCAATACACAAACTAGTCTCTTCAAAGCACAAGTCATTGACGTTTCCATCGTGCCAATCGCTGTAGATTTGTTCATCAAAACAATCATAACTTTTGTCACCGGTGCTTTGGGCACGGCATGTATCCGATGACCCGCGGACCTCGTACCATTTTTCACCGAATAGTGTTGCTTCTGTTTCTGTAAGGAAACTCCCTTTTAATCCTAGGATTGTTGCATTCACGAGAACCCAAGCAGATAACATAAATCCCGCGCCAATGAGAATGTTTTTAATATTGGTAATCGCTGTTTCCCGCTGTTGGGAGCGTCCGCCAGCAGTTGCAAGAAGCCATCCCGCATTGATCATGGCAAGGACCGTAAGCCCAGAGATTATAGCTAGCATCCAATTCGAGAATTCAATGACCATCGAGACAAAATCGCGCAGCTGACACGGACCGCGACCTTCACAAACACACGAGGGAAGAATGCTTCCAACAATATCTTCGTTGCAAGTCGATTCTGCAAATCCAGGAATCGGAATGGCCAAACCCAACCCCAGGACCAGAAATAGAATGATCAGAGGTTTCCAAGACTTAAGAGTCATCGAAGTGTTTGTGTAACTTTCTCAGCAGTAAGTTGAATGGCTTCGTCTAATGTTGCAGAAAGGGTAAGAGCCGATCGCACCATTTCATCAAATGCGTTTTCTGCGGCATCAATATCCCGACCGTCGTACCAGGTCGTAGCCGTTAATGCTTGTTCCGCAAAAACGCCGAGATCTAAATCATTTTTTTGTTGATCAACAACATTGCGTAACGCCCCAGGTTTACCGGTTTTGTTTAAGTACTCGGTGACATTCGATGAGCTTGCGGCAAATAGGACAAAATTCCATGCGGCCTGTTTCATAGTGGATTTTGCGGTCACGGCTTCAACCCAGTAGTTGGCATAGTGTAAGGGGGTCTCACTGGTTTGTGGCGCTTTGGCAATCGCGATTTCTGTTCCCGGGGAAGCTGTTGCACGAATCAAGGGGAGTTCATACGCATAGCCTAAATAGAACGCAAGATTTCCTTGTGCAAACATTTCACGCGCGTTTGTGAGATTTTCATTCCACGTATAGGCTTCTTTCGCAGGGTCTGCAAATCCAATGTAAAATTCCAGAGCTTGTAATCCGGGTTTGCGGCCATCGAGTGTTCGATCAAATGCTGCCTCTTCCCGATCGATCATGGTTGCGCCGTTTTGCAACATGAGGAGAGAGAGAATATCAAAACTCCGATCGATGTTATTCGTGGTACCCAGTGCAATGGCGGATTGAACAATGTTGCCTTGTTCATCGCGGACCGTAAGTTTCGGAACATCGGATAATAATTCGCTGTAGGTTCGCGGTGGTAACGCAATTCCTGCGCGATCGAGTAACTTCGGATTATAATACAATGCCAAGCTATCGACCGAGAGTGGCAATCCGTAAATTTGATTTTCGATCACCACATCTTCTTTGACGGTCCGTACGAAGCGTTCGGAAATTTCGCGTTCCGTGGGAGACGGATAGGTGACGAGTTCTGTTGTTGTTTCTTCTTTCAGTCCTAGGGGCCGTGACGTTACGAGCTCGGCGACTTTGGTTTCCGGTGGCATGGGTTCCAGGAAATCTTTGAACTCTCGAATGCGCGATGCATGCACAGCCAAAATATCCGGCTGTTCATCCCGCGCCAGTGCTTCCAAAAAGCGCTCGCGAATATTCTCTTCCGGAACTTTTACAACGTTGAATGTAATTTGAGGATGAATGGCACGATACCGTTGAATGATTGGATCTAAGGAATCGTCCGAATCAAACACGCGCCAGATTGTGAGCGTTCCGCCCGGATCGCTCACGGTGTTATTCCCTCCGACGATGGAAAAAATCCCAAGCACAATCACGGCAATCACAAGAACCGTAATGATCGTCAGGACCAGGATGCGAGCTCTCGACATAACCTCCTCGTTCGTTAACGATTATAGTGAAGGAACAAATTCTTTTAAGAAATTTTTGAAACCCTCGCGCACTTCCGAATGCTTCACGCCCTCGCGCACTTGGGCTTTCAAAAATTCTAACTTGTTCCCACAGTTATAATAGACCGCATTCATACGAACCGCATAGACCGGCTCGCGTTTTCGTAAGTACTCAACTGCATCCCAGGCCCATAACTCGCCGTGTTTTCCGGGTTTGATCTGATGCAGCGCATGAAAAATTTTTGGTGTAAACACAAATCGACCGGAACTAATGAGATTCGAGGGCTCGGTCCCAGGCTCGGGTTTTTCGACGCTTCCCATCACGCGATAAAATCCATTGGAAATTTCTTTGGGGTCAATCACACCGAAGCGATTCACCATTTCGCGTGGCACTTCGGTAACACCCACAATGGTTTTGTTGTGCTGATAAAACTTTTTCAATAACTGTTTGGTGGCTGGAATCCTTGCATCAAACACATCATCTCCATAGCAATACACGAACGGATCCGACCCGATCACTTCTTCTGCCATCATAAGTGCATGTCCGGTTCCGAGTTGTTCGGATTGGCGTACATAGACAAATTTGGCGAGATTCGCAATGCGTCGTACCTCGCGTAAGTATTCAGTCTTGCCATCTTTCTTCAGTCGGCTTTCCAATTCAAACGACACATCAAAATGATCCTCAATCGCGCGTTTGTCGCCGTTCGTGATCAACACAATTTCTTTAATACCCGACGCCACGAGTTCTTCCACAATAAATTGAATGACCGGCTTATCAATCAACGGAAGCATTTCTTTGGGTTGGGCCTTGGTTGCGGGGAGGAAGCGTGTCCCAAACCCTGCAACAGGGATCACAGCTTTAGTTACAAGCGTTTTTTTCATAGCAAAAAAGAATGCAATGCGTATGGGGTATTATAGAAAAATAAGCGGTAAAAATCAATCGCGAGCGTAGGTTTTCGCGCGTTCGGAGAATGCGTAGATTTCAATGGTTGGACCGAATTGTGTAGCAAATGATTGCTTCGGCCGCAGGATATTCCAGTCAGAAACAGCGATGGTCGAGCCCCATTGCAATTCTTCCGGTACTTCGATGCGCTGGATGAGTTGGGATTGGGACAAGAGGTTGTCATAATAAATTTTAAACACCGGAAAGGTATCCGGGCTCGCGTAAAATCGTTCGCGTAATTCCACATTGGAAACAAAGTAATCGATTTTGTCGTTTTGATAGGCGACGTCATTCTTTGCACCAATCGCAGGAACTTCTTGCTCGGAGATTCCGGGTTTTCGAAGCGATGGAGTATACGGCTCTCGTACAATGCGTGCATCTGGTAAAGTATTCCGTTCCAACCATTCACGCGCAACCTCTCGGGTTTCATTTTCTGTAAACGCGAATTCCACGCGCGCCATCCGCAACATCGGTGGCGCGATGGTGATAACTGCCAAAACAGCAAAGGCAACGACTGTAGAGAATTGTTTGGGAACGCGAGACCAGATCCAATGCATTCCGATCCCAGCTCCGAGTGCGAGAAATGGCAATGTCGGAATCATCCAGCGATCCCAGTGCAGCCGATGAAACGAAAGTACAAGCAATGTGAAAATGGGAAACGAAAAGAGAATACATGTTTTGATGCGATCGGTACGGATTGCACGAATAATCCCGACAATGCTCAATGCAGCAATAAGCGTGCCGATTCCATAGTTCAATACATGCGTGAGGTAAAATTGAAGGTTTCCAAAAAAGGATAAGCCATCGGCTCCGGGATGTGTTGCGCGCGCTTCCCAACGAATCTGCTCGATGGCACGCGGGAGCATCGGCCAGAACAATGGCGTTGCAATAGAGAAGGCGATGAACGAAACTCCTGCACACAGGAGAAGCAACTTCCATTTTTTCCACGCAGAATTCGCCGGACGCTGTAGATCCGATGCCGATCCCGTAAGAACTCGAGAACCGTGCGCGATCACTACAGGAATCACGGTCAGAACCAATGGATATTTTGTTGCCACGGCTAAACCCATCCCGATGCCGGCAAGAAGATAGTCCTTTACTCGACCGCGATCATGAATCTGTATCGCAAACCAAAGAACAAGTAGGACAAACGCCATGGACGGGATGTCTGGACGCGCATACAACGTGTGCTCGAGAAGCATGGAGCTAAAAGACAACACCACCACTGTCGTTGCCGCAACAGTTCGGTTGTACCATCGTCGAGAAATGACATACAACAGAAACAACGCTCCCAATGTCCATGCGATATTCAGCACGCGAACCGTCATCAATGGCCATATTGCGTGATGGTTTAGGTAATCATCGAGGGGGTGAGTGGCGCTTGTGAGATTCGCGAGATCCAGAATCTCAAATACTCCGCGAAACACGATGCCATATCCGTAAAAAAGTGTGGAATCTGGCAATCCAAATTGCGTGGCAGGTTCTTGCAGGGACGCAATCTTCAGTGCAGGAACCAACATGTACCGATCATCCGCGCCCTCGACATCCGGCAATGCAAAAGATATCGCAGGAATCCGCATGGCAATTGTGAATACGGAAACGAGCGTGAGTAAGAGAATTTCCCATCGTTGAAATTGCATAGGTTGATCCTACGGCAGGATTTCTGCTTGTACAAGTTCGTATTCTGTTCAATATCCCCAAGCAAGAATTTTTTCGACTTGCGCAAGATCCAAAAATCCGCTACGCTTGTCAGTAGTAAGGGCGCCTTCGAAATCCGAAGGCGTTTTGCGTTGAAAATCTGCTCGAACAGGAGCTCCGCATGCTCGCTCTTTTGCTTTTTGTCTTCGCGAGTGCGATTCACTCTGCTCCGAATGACCCGCGACAATTCGGTCCAGAAGGTATCGTGGTATCGGATCAGACATCGGGTCAATATGCGCTGTCGATATTGGCTCCGCACAATATCCGCATTGTGTGGCAGAATGGATACGGAGACAATCCCGATCTCGGCATGCAAGTTCTCGACGCGACAGGTCGGAAGCTCGGAGGTCCGCGCGGAATCGTTATCCCGCGTCTAGGCATCCAGACGCAGCCCGAGCAACTTTCGCGTAACCTCGTATTTCAAGAGTCGGCTGACGGTCGTAACTGGCGCGTCATGCTCGCGACAGTGAGTGCTCCGGAAATAGCATGCCGCGTGTTGTCCGAAGAGTTCGGTTCGATTGCCGAAGTTTCTGTGTTGGAGACGGACCTTCGTTCCATTGTTGTTTGTTGGATTCGTTCGAACGACATCGAGCGTCGGCTTGAGCTGTGCATTGCAGATCGTGATCTCGTCCATACGATCACGATCTGCAAAGGAACCCATGCGTTCCAGGATGTACATATGGTTGCGAACGGCTCATTGGTAACGATTGTCTGGAGTGACTTTCGCGATACGCAACATCCTTCGGTTTACGGGCAGGTGATAGATTTGGATTCCATGCAATCGCTATGGCCGGAGAACGGTCTGAATCTTGCGCCGGGGATATCCTGGGCGTGGAATCCGGAAATCGCACCGACCTCTGATCCTGGCTACGTTGCGCTTGCATACGATGAGTGGGATGGTGGGTTTACGACTCTGTGTTATCAGATCGTCGACTATCAAATGAATTTCCGGTTCTGGCCACCAATAACACTTTCGGGTCCGTCGGCCGCAATTGGGCAGCACGCGATGGCACAGTTCGGAGCCGAGTCGTTCGTTGTCTGGGAAGACGATGTTGACCTGCACCAGGCATTCGTGAATTTTTCGGGCGCCAGAGTTTCGGGAAATCAGCGGATCGGAGCACGGATCGACGATCTCGTAGCGTGCGCATCTGACCTGTATGCCTGGGCCGTGTGGAACGATGATCGGCTCGGACGGATCGACGAGAGGATTTTCTGCCAACGGTTCGACCGTCAACATCAGTCTCAATGGCAGGAATCTGGCTTGCGCGTTTCCACGGCCTCGGGTCCCCAGCGTGCGCCGAGTGTTGCGACGGTTTCCGAGGATCCGTCTGCGCTCGTCATTGCTTGGGAAGACTATCGGTATCACCCGATGGTGCCGTGCGTGGCAGCGCAACTTCTGAAGTAATGGTACGGGCCAGCGTGAGTCCTCTCTCACCTGGCCCTCAATCTCTTGACAATAATGCAGAAAAGGATAATATTACATTGTATTACAAAATATTACACTTATGCGTGACGTCATTAATATCTCTCTTCCGAAAGCCCTGACAAAAGAGGTTCGGAAAGCTGTTCGTGGAGGAAGGTATGCAAGCACCAGTGAATTTTTCCGTGCGGTATTACGTGATTGGCTGGAAGAGAAAATGTATTCATCCATTCAACAAAGTGAACAAGAAATTCGTGTGGGCAAAGCGAAAAAGTTGCGGTCTCTCCGCGACTTACGCTAATGCTCATTTATGATCGAGATTTATTTTACCCCGCAATTTGAGAAGATGTACCGTCGTCTTCCAGATCGGATTAAAATCCTGGCGGAACAAAAAGAGCACATATTTCGACTTGACCCTTTTGATTCTCGATTACGAACTCATAAGCTTTTAGGCCAACTTCATGATTACTTTGCGTTTTCGATCGACTACCATTACCGGATTATTTTTTCTTTTGAATCGAATTCTAAAGTTTATTTTCATGCCATTGGAACGCATCAGGTTTACCAACGGTAAAATTTTCTGGTAGCATGGAATTTATCATTCCTAAAATTAAAACTATGCCAAGTCCAGAAATGGATTCAGGATTACGAGGAGATTTGATCGACAAAAAAAGTAAGCTGCGCGGAAGTTTGGCGGAAGAAGGCAAACTACCTGCTGAAGAACACCCAGCACCCTCGGAGGGAGAAATTGGGAAGTTACGGATATCGCCGGAGATTCAACGCGCCATGGATCGGGAAAAACGATCAGGCGATTTAGCTGTTGGGGACCAACTGCGTCAACGAGATGGCGGTGCAATCTATACGGTCGAGGCAATGAATGACACCCCGCGTGGAGCAATCGTCTTATTGCGTGGATCGACAGGAGAATCGTTGTCATTGCGTTTAGAAGATCTCAAAAACAAAATCGCAACACCGGGCGAAGCGTGGGAGCGCATATAAACTTGACCCTTTTGTATAAAGCATTTTATGGGTCGCGAAAATCAATCGACCATTTCACTGAAAGGTTGAAAAGTCTGTTATGATTGGGTAATGTTGATCGGTCTGGAGAGGTGACAGAGTGGCCGAATGTGCCGCACTCGAAATGCGGTGTCCCTTCACAGGGACCGGGGGTTCGAATCCCTCCCTCTCCGCC
>CAZOCX010000039.1:0-807 GCA_964578475.1 uncultured Gammaproteobacteria bacterium
CCAAACGGATTGATGAACCAAGCGAGCAATACGAGAAGAGTCAGTGAGACAAGGGTTTCCAAAAAGAACTTGGACAAACTTTTCATACGTGGAGTTTAAAAATTTTTTCAACAGGCGAGGAAAAAAACCTCGCTACTTTTAGAGCGAGGAGAACAGAAGGGATATAGTTTCCCTTTTCGAGCGCAATAATGGTTTGACGCGTAACGCCCACGGCGCCAGCAAGTTCTTCTTGGGTCACCATGGCTTTGCGTCGCAAAATTTCAATCTTGTTTTCTACCGTGCCTTGCATAGCGTGTAAAGTTTACTTTACATTCATGTTATATAGTCGCACGAAGCATGTCAAGTCGACTTTACATACCCAAAACGCTGGGCGTGTTTTCATTCTATTGCGCGCTGCGTTACTCCTGATCGTAAGCCTTTTGCAATTTTGCGATGTCAATTTTTCATCTTGAGAAATGCTTCGATGACGCGCGCAAGCTGCTTGGGGGAGGCGTTCTTCATCATCTCGTTCATTGCGGTCGGCACAATCTGCCTCCACGTCGCTTCCCTGCCTGAAGGATTCTTGATGAGTGCAATGTTTACGAGCACGAAGATCTCCAATAAAAAGGAGCGGCGCCATCCTCTGACTACCGCTCAACCGGATTCCCATGCGCTGGGGATTTCGTTCATTCGACCCATACTTTGAGGATGATGATCGAACGCGATGTCTGTCCAGTGATCCCTTCTCGCGTGTCACCAGGACGAGCGCCAAGGAGAAGTCTCGCGAGTGGAGCTTCATACGAGATCGAACTTCCTCTGTCGAAGTTC
>CAZOCX010000039.1:817-7903 GCA_964578475.1 uncultured Gammaproteobacteria bacterium
ATGAAACTTCCGATGCGGACCCTCTGTACCCCCGACCCCTTGTCATAGTCATCGATGAACTCCACGGTCATGCCGATTGCGACGACATCGGATGATGGATCAGGATCTGCCACCACCCTTGCGTCCTGAAGCGCAGGTCGCAACTCCGCCAAGCGTCTTGTCCACATTTCCAGATCGCGAGTCGCCTGTTCGAAGGGGAAGTTATCATGCGTGGTCTCTGCACCCTGGGTGCAGCTCTCACCAGTCATCTTACCCGCCTCGCGCGCTTTCCGCTCAATCTCCTTCGCGAGATCGCGGAGCGCCTCGAGGTCGGCGCGCAGAAACTTATGCACGCCTTCCTCCTTTCCGTCGGTTTTCTTATTTAACACCGTTTATAGAATTCTGTCCAGACCTCTCTATATTAAAAAAATCGCTGCGCTGCGGGTAGTATTAGTCTTTTGCGTTGACACGCTCTACCATTTACAAACAAAGAAAAGTTGTGCTACCATAATTTTTAAGAAAATCCCCGCCCAACGTACTGTCGGACAAGGAGCACGACATGTCGGCAAATCGCGGCAAGGTAGTTTGCCTCGTCGGACCATCTGGGGTCGGTAAGACCTCGTATGCGAAACGTCTGGTGGAAACCTATAGCTTTCGTTTTCCCACCGTCGTAACCACACGGCGGGCAAGGACTGATGACGGATCGCATTACGAGTACGTGTCTGAAGCGACATTTCTCACCATGAGAGCGTCGGGCGCATTCCTGGAATGGGACAAGTACACTGAATACTACTACGGCACTCTCGCACAGAGCGTCACAGATGCAACCGCGAGTGACACACATGCTGGGGTCATCCTAGACCTCACGCCAGTGGGTTGCAGAGCAGTTGTCGAGGCGATACCTACGTGTGTGGTGATCGCACTTCTACCCGATGATCCTGCATGGTTGTTTGAGCGTCTTAAGGGTCGAAACTCGCAACCAACAGAAGAAATCCAAGCGCGTACAGAGCTTCTTGGAAGGTATCTCGAGGAAGTGCGTGACCTAGGGTGCGCGACAGTGTATGCGCGATTTTCCCCAGATAGTTGGGACGATACATTCGAGGCGATTGCGAAGATCGCACTCGAGGCATCGTCGACGCGCGGCTAGCCCATGCGGCTCGCCGCTTTTTTATTGAACGAGATAAGTATTAAATAGCTGCTCCAGTCGAATGTAGTCGGCATCAGAACCAGAAAACGACCAATCAACCGTTTCGTCAAGGTGATGACACAACGCATTAAATTCGGCCTCAGAACGAAGCAACTGAAGGCCGAGTTGTTTAGCAGCCGCATGCAGATCTCTACGGTGTTGACCTACATCATCTCGCACAGAGATTTTTTCCAACTCTATATAGGAAACTGACCCCGCGAGCACAAGCGACGCGGTGACCCCGCCCGGAAGGCGATAGTTCATTGTTTCACGTTCCCCGATTGTCGCGGGAAAACCTAATTGCATAAAAATTCTCACAAACCCCATCCACTGATTCGAGGCGATGTCTTGTGCGATCTCCAAGCGATCATGAGCACCTAAAGAACCCTTTTTTACAACAACTTCACATCTCCCGTTTGTAATACGCGTCCGAAGATCAATGCTCTCGGCCCCGAGGCGACCAAAGCACATCACAGACAACCGCTTTGTATGGGAGTCCAATGTGCCGGTCTCATCAAGATGACGTTTCAATTTTTCCAAATCTCGCGAATCCACTTCAGCCCGAATCTCTAGCTCGATGATTGTATCCTGCATACGTTAATGTTTGGTGATAAGGTAAGCGCGGTGTATCATCTCCAACGTAATAGATCCATCACTGTTTGTGCAAGGCAGGAGGAACGTCTTTAGATTTGGAGTGTATTGCGAAAATGCTTTTGCGTATTTATGAAAATCGAATTCCAGAATGTTCAACATTTCACTGATACTTGCGGCTATGATATGTGTTTGGAATGTCTCCATCAGTGCGTGGAACTCCCGCGCAATTTTCTGTAATGCATTGTCTGAAGAAACATGTGCTTGTCCCATCAATTCGTAAAAAAACGTATGAATCTCTCTCCAAGATCCCTCTTGAGCATCGACGGATAACAAAAGAAGTTTCCCGCCTGGGGCTAATCGGTCGTACATTTTTGTCACAAGAGCATGCCGCTGATCTGGGGGAAAATACGTTACGACGTAAGCAGCCAGGATAAAATCAAAACGCTGATCGAGATCGACGTCTTCCCATTTCTTATTCACTATCTTAAATCCCTTTTGATCTAACTTTTCACAAAAATGAGGATTGGGCTCTACCACGAGTGTCGTCCCCACCTCTTTTGAGATCCAGGCAGCAAGACTGCCGTCACCGCCACCAATGTCAAGAAAATGCATCTCTTTATTCAGCGAAACATGATCACGAATGAAAGTCATCAGCACAGACTTCTCATCTGTTTTTTTCAAGAAAAGATCGAATGATTTCTTATAGGTCGCCTCGTTCATATTAATCTAACTTTTCACGTTTATCTCGCAATGTTTGTCCGTGCTCCTTTTCCCATTTCTCAATTTTTCCTTTAACCTCCTGAATGCGATCGATACTGATATCGTGGAGATTGATATCGTAAGAATTACACAGATCCACGAAGCTAAAAAATACCTCTACGCATTTCCTTCCCAGAACTTTTTGATCAATTGGTTTGTTATAAATTTCAATATCCATGATCGTTTTAGACAACTTCCCGAGCTCTTCTTGCAAACCAATCACGGTACCGACCCGTGGATATTGCACTCTTGACAATAAATCTTTACAAATTTTCTGGAATTCTTGTAATTGCATAGGATTATTTCTTTGCGATTAAATAAAGATAATGCCCCCAGCATGGAATGAATCTTTTCATGACCCCATCAAGCATGCGTGTGACTTTCATATCGGGATACGGTGGCTTGGTCATATATCGTACATCGCGAAATCCCGCTTGGCGCAATAACGAACGATAACGCCAGTAGGCGAAATCTTTTTGATTACCGAATTTCCATTTGCGGAATAATCGCAGGTAAAACTCTTGACAAACACCAAAAGAAAGGAGGTGTGGCTGAATCAAAACAATGTGGCCTTCTGCGGTTAACATTCGCCGCGCCTCTGCAAGCGCCAATCCATATGCTTCGAAGTGTTCTATGACTCCAAAACTTAACACAATATCGAACTGATTCGGTTCGAGCTTCTGCAAATCACGATGGTCCCCAAGAAAAAAAGAAAGTTTCCCGTCCACAATGTTTTGTCGCAACTCTTGAACCACGGAGTCCGAGATATCCACGCCTGCGCCCGTGATTTCAAAAAATTTTCTAAGGTACATTAGTGTAGCGCCATTCCCGCAACCGATGTCCAGAACTTTCTTCGACCGAAAATCCACTCCCATGCGAGAAATTGTTTGAATCTTATCCGCAGTTTTAAAGAGTCGCAAGCTCGCATAATTCGTCTGACCCTGTTCCGTCCATACCTGATTCCAAACGCGCTGAAGGTAGGTATCCGCTTCCCTCGTATTTTGCTGATCCAGGAGATCTCTAATTAACGTGATGCTATTCATAAAATAAAATCCTGTTTGTTCTCCTTCCTCGAAAAACGATTCAGCAACCAAGAGCCGCAAACTGTCGACCAGCGAACTCTTGAATCTTACCTAACCTTACAGGATTTTTCAACACGCGCCGCAGGATCTCGTCGTTACCTTTACTTTCTTGTCCGATCTCGCTATCCTGACACCGATCTTTACAATCACTCTATGAACATTTTGATTACCGGGATTGCCGGATTTATCGGCTCGCACACGGCCGAATTTTTACTCAAAACCGGACACACGGTGGTGGGCGTGGATAACTTTGCGCCCTACTACTCACCAAAACTCAAAGAACTCAACGCCTCGGACGTGGAACGCGCCGGAGGGGTCATTCATTGTATAAATCAAGTACATATTGCACTCTTGGGGAAAGTTTAAGCGAATAAATTGTGCAGGTGATGTCAGGTTAAGACTCCAGTGGGGTCGCTCGGTATTGTTCCAGAGGAGGTGTCTTTGGCTCCGGGGGTGGGATTGGTCACCGGTCTTCGAGCTTCCGCTCGAAGCCGTCGTCCTCCTATCGCCGGTCTCGTTTACACGAGACATCGGCGATTTCCGCCTATCGGCGGAACCGGATCAAACATGAAGCAGTTCATGTTTGATCCCCTTCTCGCGGCACTCGCCTTTCCCCCGACGTACATCGGGGGAAAACTCGCGCATCGCTGCGGCTTTCGAATCCCAACGCGAGTGACATTTGTCACTCGCTCCCCCGTCGCTCAGCAAAAAACTGACCTCTCGGTCAGTTTTTGTGCTTCGCTCCCCTTAAAGGACGTGTTCAGAACATCGTAAAGGGGTTTATAACCGTTGACTGGGTTAGTTTGAACAAGGAATTATCCTCGCTAAATTTACAACTGGTTTAGTTCATAAAAAAGGAGCGGTCTCCCGAAGGAAACCGCTTTTATGGTTTACTGCCAGCGAAAGCCCACAGCCAAGCCGGGTTGTTTATTCGTCGTATCCACGAAGCCTGCAACGTGGATGTGGCTATTGACGCCTATGGTATTACTCCTAACCCAGAGGCGTCGTTCAACGCCGAGACGATTAAACACGGTCGGGACACCGAATACTTGGAAGCGTTCCCAACGCACTTGCCAAGCAACTGACTTGGTTAGGGCGAAGGAAGCCTTTTGGTATAGAGTGTTTGGCTTGTCGCTCTGATAGAACTTGGGATCAGCGATGTAAACCGCAGTCCGACCCCAGAGGTTCCATATCGCAACAACAGGGGTAAACACGGCTCCGTCGGTTGTCAGGCCAGCGTAAGGCTTAATAATCAGCTTATGGACGAGGATGGTTTTCCCAATGCCGAACTCTCCCCGATGCAGACCGTCTTCTACGAACAAACCCTCAAATAGCAGATTGACCTTTGGCTGGTCGCCAAAGATATAGAGTTCGTTGGTTTGACCCGCATCGTTCGTGCGGGTGAACTCAAATTCACCTGTCCAATGTACGCTCCCTGTCTTCAGCCCTTGACCTAAGGAAGGAACAGGAACGAGTAGTAGCAAAGCTGCCCAAATTGCCATTCGTAGCATTCTTTCCTCCAGTTTTGATAAGCGAACAGCCAAAGAATAGCAGCCTTGCTATTTTAACCAAAATATGTTAAACTGTATGTATGACAAACTTCTTATTGAAATCAATTCCCCCGCAGTCCACTAAGATATATAGTTTTTTGGAAGATGGTAAACCACGAACTGCAAAGGATATTGGTAAACAACTTAATATATTCCCCAATGCCGTATACCGAGCAATAAAGCAACTTTTGGAATTAGGGTTTGTGCGAGAATTAGAAGGTTATCCAATTACATATCAAGCGAGGTCAGCTACGGATGCTATGGAGTTATATTCGCTAATTATGAGACAGAATTTTCAAGAGGCCTTCAATGCTAAAAATACTCACAGCAATGAAAAAGGATTGAATATGTCTTTTATTACGACCAGAAAAGATTTATTGGAACAAACCAAAAGGGACGCCGAGCATACAAAAAATACTTTTGACCATATCGTTTCTGGACACGAAATCCCCGCAGACAGTATCTTGGCATATAAAAAATCCCTTGAGAGAGGGGTCAAAATCAGAATTATAGTTCACCAAATCCCTCAAAAACAAATGATTGAGAGTTGGAAACGGATGGGAGTAGAAATAAAATACTACCCTAACATACAGGGACGTATTTTTATTTTTGATAAACGTATTATTTACTTCACTTCTTATAACCCTAACAAAAAACAAGAGGCAATCGGAATGCGTTTTGAGTACGCACCTTTTGCCTTACTGATGGACGAGTTGTTTGAGCAAAAATGGAAAATGGGAAAGGTAATTACTTAATAAACCCGTCCCTGCGGCAAGACCGCAGGGTATCAGGGCGGGTTTGTTATGAGTGGTATCGGCGGAGCAGTAGATCTTTTTCCATCGCCCTTCATCCCCGTGGCAAGCCCATGCGTGTCCGGTTAATTTTTTTATCGCTGGTATTTTGATGCTCTGTTAAGCAGTTTTTTTTAAAATAGACTGCTCGGCAAATTACTGAAGCGTTTCTGAATGACTTGATCGCTGATTCTGATGTTTGTACTAATTGGCTGGGGCGGTAGGATTCGAACCTACGCAATGGAGGATTCAAAGTCCTCTGCCTTACCGCTTGGCTACGCCCCATTAATAATCCCATTAATCCAACCTGTGATCTTCCTATTGAAATCTGTACTCCTTCTTACTGTAATGTCCAATAATCCATGATAATTTGTAAATCGATTTCTTCGATTTGTTTTAGGATTATGTCGCTTGAACGCCGTTTTGGAAAAGATAACATTTCGTCCGACCACACTTTTCCAATAACTCCTCGCTTCAAGAGCATCCGCGCTTTCATGAATGTAAATTCTAAATTTCAAATCTTTCCATGATACACCGCAACATTCTGTTAGCCATTTAATAAAAATTTGTATCATCCGAGGATTACTAAGGACATTTATGACAAAAAGCATCAAGAGTACGCCGATAAAATACAGCTCTTGGAAGTTGAACTTTCCGAACACAGAAAAGCGGACTATGACTATCAAACTACTGTAGCTGTGGTGCTTTCTGTCGCTCGCCGTGCAAAGACAATTTTTGAAAGTTCTGAACCGCACGAAAAAAGAGCATTTTTGAACTATCTACTTCAGAACCCGACTGTAAACGCCAAAAAGCTAGAGTTTACAATGCGTTCTCCATTTAATTTAGTACTAGAACTAGCAAGTAGTCCTAACTGGCTCCGGGGGTGGGAAATTATGGATTCGGTCACGCGTCAATTTCCTGACGGAAATTGCACTCGACCCCGCCTCGCGGCACTCGCCTTTCCCCCGACGTACATCGGGGGAAAACTCGCGCATCGCTGCGGCTTTCGAATCCCAACGCGAGTGACATTTGTCACTCGCTCCCCCGTCGCTCAGCAAAAAACTGACCTCTCGGTCAGTTTTTGTGCTTCGCTCCGGGGGTGGGATTCGAACCCACGACCAATTGGTTACACGGAATCCAATGCT
>CAZOCX010000040.1:0-3389 GCA_964578475.1 uncultured Gammaproteobacteria bacterium
GGTTGAACCCTGTACAGGGTTCAACCCTGTACGAGGTCTGCTCCCGACGGTTTGCTCTGTAACCTGGTCGTTCGGGCCAAAGGTGAAGGTAGCGGTAACAAAATTCCCTTCCAACACCTGCGGCAGCCAATAGCGATCGTCGGGCCACATGTGATCAAAGGGAAGATCGGAAATCGAAAACCACTGGGGTCGCATTTCCTCGGTTTCTTGGGGATCCCCGTTCCAGCGGCGCACCAGAAATACGTGCACGCGTTGGTTTTGCTGCGGTTTGTGGGGAAAAAAGAATTCGAGTACAGCAACCTTCGTACGCTCCAGAACCTGAATCTGAATTTCTTCGTGCGCTTCGCGATCTGCTGCTTGTTCGATGGATTCCCTTCGCAGCGTCTCGACTTTTCCGCCTACTCCATTCCATCGGCCCACACCAAATCCACGCTTTTTCTTGGCAAGACAAATTTCGGAAATCGCAGTTCCGTGTTTCCGAATCAACAAACACAATGTAGCATTAGGAAGATGCAGAGGCGAATTCTTCATCGAGAAATTTTTTGAATAGCTAAATAGCGGACGCGTAATTTCGGTGAAAATTTTTCCACGGCATAACGCAGCATGGTCCGCGGCATTGCACGCGCATGTTTTTGAAGGAATGTTTCTTCCACCGCACGATCGCGATTTCCCACTTCACGCAACATCCAGCCCACGGCTTTATGAATTAGGTCGTGCGGATCGTGCAACAAAATTTGTGAAATTGCAAACGTGTCGCGGTAATCATGATTGCGGATGAGTGTTTGCGTTGAAAGAATGGCAATGCGTTTTTTCCACAGATTCTTGGAACGTGCGAAACGATAGAGCACTGCACGTGATCGGGTGAGCAAATACGTGCCCACAATCTGTGGAGCAGAACTATCCACCAAATCCCAGTTATTAACGAATCGCGTATTCCGTAAGTACAATTCATAAATCGCACGCTGTTCGCGTTCCTCTGCTCGTTGGAATTGATCCACCAGAATGAACAACGCGGTGAGGCGGTGCTCATGGACCGGAGATTGTAATAATGTTTCTACCTCTAGAATGGGAAGATCGCGAAATGTTCGTGCGATGCGACGTTGCACCGGAACCTTGATCCCCCAAAACACATCGCCTTCTCCATACTCTCCCTTGCCGGTTTTGAAAAATCGTCGGAGAATCACAGCGGCTTTTGGATCCCGCACAGCGCGTAATGCGCGCTGAACTTGAGCAAACGTCGAAACTTTGTTCATGCATCTATTTTAGCACGAAGATACCCGCCCAAGGCGGGTTGCCATTTTCTACAAATACATTAAGGTGGGTAAAAAAACAGGGGCCGAGAGACGCTGTGCGCCTCTGGCCCCGAAAATCGTGCCCCGACTGTCACCAGTCATTCGCCTCTTGCCGGAGGCGCACCGGGTTCGGAGTCGTCTCCTCTCCATCTTCCTTGGCGAACAACTGTAGGAACTCCTCCAGTCGACTCTTGGGGAAGAGGGTGAGATCAACATCCGGGCCCATACGCCTCACGTACCTGCCGTCGTGCGATTCGTCAAAGTCCCTTCCAGGCATGCGTCCCCCCATCCGCCTTCGCCAATGCTACGGCGGACAATCAAAAACAACACAAAAAAGGAATTGTAAATAGAATAGCGATTTTACTATTCTGTTGTCAATATCTCGTATCTAAAATTTTCGTTTTTTTCCGACTATCACCTTCTGTGCACACGGAAGCACATTGATCGTTAACGGTGTCACTAACTTCGTATTTAAATCTGCGATCATTTTTACTTTCTCGTCTTGTCCGACGACTACAAAATGTTTCCCACTAAAGACACTTGGCTTTCCGGCTTTACGCGGCTTTCCCAACATACTGCGCCGCACAGGCTGAAACTCTACATCTGCAAGTCCATCCTGCGGATCGCGTAAGTCATGCTTCAAATTAAAATCTTCACGGAATAATGGACCGAGATTCGAAATGGTAATGTTATCACGAAAATGCATTGGCGTGACACGATAGCGGCCATCGATTTCGATCGTCACCATTTGACGCGACGGAATCTGAATGGAGGAAAAAACCACGTGCTGATTGGCCTCTAAAAGATCAATCGTTTGCACCAAGCGCATGGATAAGGTATCGCACGCCTTTTGTTCATGACCAATACCGAACACTTCGGCAACACGCGATCGCCCTCCCACCGGAATCAATCCGACAACAATATCGTACGGCGAGACAACGGTTAAAACCTTTTTAAACGTGTCATCATTTCCTACAGCCACAACAGTTCGAGCTCCACGCTTGAGTCCTTCGAGAATTAATTCACTCGGACTTTTCAAATAGCTTAAACGCTCGACTTTTCCATTAATGCCGAGCTCGATTAAGCGATTTTCGATGTTTGCTAATACACCCTCATACTTCGCATCTTGGACATATGCATCATAGACATACAAGTACATAACGAAGTGCAAACGATGTTAGAGTTCGATTTCGTCGAGGCGTTTAGGTTTTTTGGACTCTTTCCTTTTTGCGGACAGTTCGATCAACTCATCCGAACTCGTTCCAGAAATACATTTCCCTTTTAGCACAGCTCCAGTCTCGATCGAGAGAACAGCAGTTTCGAGGTCTCCGACAATTTTCGCACTCCGCGCGAGCTCTGTTTTATTTTTGATCTTAAGATTTCCAATCACTTCTCCTGCAATGTAAACGTTCTCTGCAAATACATCTGCCTCGACCCGCGCGCCTTCTCCAATACGCAAATTTTTCGATGTTTTGAGATTTCCAATCACCACACCTTCGACATCGACATTATCTTCGCCCACAAAATCTCCCTCCACTTTCACAGAAGGACCAATGACGGTCTCGACCTCAACTTCCCCTGAGAGAGGCGCGACATCATTCTTCGTCTCCTCGGTTTCGTTTGACATAAATTTCTTCATGAACATATTTAGTGTTCAGTTCCAATAAATCCCTTCTACTCCTGTAGGGTACTGAATACTCCTAGTGTACGGGCTGGCTTTCACTTTGTCAAAATATTCGGGCTGATGGTGATCTTCCGTTCTTTGACTCCTGTAATGCTCATCTGAATTCGTATCATACGCTCCGGTAAGGATCGTTGAATGCGTTCTGGCCATTCGATCAGTATTAAGCCGTCCGAAGAATCTAATTCTTCGAGGATTCCTGTAGAGACCACCGCGTCTTCGGTTAAACGATATGCATCGATGTGGATCAACCGTCGGAACCGCTGGTTCGTTGAAAGTCGATAACTATTCATGATGGTGAATGTCGGACTTGGGATCCATACCCGAATCCCCAACGCACGCGCGATGTGTTGGCTAAGGGTTGTTTTGCCTGCTCCGAGTTCACCAGACAATCCCACCACATCACCTGGCTTCAG
>CAZOCX010000040.1:3489-7707 GCA_964578475.1 uncultured Gammaproteobacteria bacterium
TATGGGACTTCCGCCTCTTGAACAAGCCATCAATGCCCTCAATAAAGCAACGCGTGTATTGATTGCTCTGCCTCGCCACGCATCCACAGACGCGATTTCATCGGCACTCGCGCTCCACGCCGCATTAGAGAAAAAAGACAAGGAATCCCAAATTGCGGGCAGCGACTTTGCGCATCCAACGCAACACCATTTTTTGATTCAAGACCGAGAGGTTCCAATCCACCGCGACTTACGCAGTGGACGAAAGTTTGTCATCAATCTCGATGTCTCCAATGCGGAAGTCGATGAATTAAGCTACGACATTCAAGGTACAAGCCTGAAAATTTTTATTACACCGAAAAAAGGTTTTTTCACCCCGCAACACGTTACAACAGAAGATGCCGCGTATCCCTTTGACTTGATCATCACCATCGACACTCCGGATCTCCAGTATTTAGGATCACTCTTTGAAGAACATTCAGAATTTTTCTACCACACACCGATCATGAATATTGATCACAGTGCAGCAAATGAAAATTTTGGCGAAATTAATCTCGTCGAATTAACAGCGACATCAACGTCCGAAATTCTATTTGAAGTCTTCAGGGCATGGGACGAACACGTAATGGATGAACATATTGCAACCGCGCTATTGACGGGAATTATTTCCAAAACGAAAAGTTTTCAAGCGGCGTCCGTTACACCAAAGTCGCTCACAACCGCATCGCACTTGATCGATTGTGGGGCTCGCCGAGAAGAAATTATTCGGAATCTGTATCAAACCAAATCGATCTCAACGTTGAAGCTCTGGGGTCGCACATTGGCACGATTAAAACAAGATCAAACCCAAGCTGTCATGTGGTCGCTGATCTCCAAAAAAGATTTTGAAAAAACCGGAGCTGAAGCAAAAGATGTTTTGGGTGTCATCGATGAGTTGATCATCAACACACCGAACGCAAAAATCGTTGCGATCTTATATCAATCGCCAGAACGTGCAAACGAGGGTACACATTTACTGCTCCACACCCCCAAATCCATGGATGCGATGGCACTACTGCAAGAATTTCATCCGTATGGCAATGGAAATTTCACCGAGTGTGTGCTTCCGGACGCACAACTCTCCGATGCCGAGAAGCGACTCTTAACGCTGCTGCGCGTTGAGGAACGTCTATAGACATCACATGACGACGCCTTCCAGCAAATGATATACTGGGGAGGCAATGACAGATTCCCCGTCCCAACCCAAACCCGTTGTCGCCTCGAAAGAAACCCAAGAGGCGTTTTCAACAAAAATGCAACAGATCGAGACCTCTCGTCTCGAGGTTTTTGCGCAAGAAGAAGCGCGGCGTTCCGGTATTGGATACATGAATTTGGTGCACTTTCCCATCGATCCCCAAACCCTGCAGCTGATTCCCGAGGAAACAGCACGGAAGTATTCGATTGTTCCGTTCCACCGCGGCTCCCATGTGATTCGCATCGGTGCAATTCATCCGACCTCACGTGATCTCGCCCCTCTGCGCACCCAGATTGAAGCGAAGGAAAAAATTCCCACAGAATTATTTGCTATTTCCCAGCACAGCTTGGATTCCGCATTGGCATTGTATGTCATGGTTCCCAAAATACGTCCCGTTGTCGATACCGTGCACATTCGCCCTGAACAACTACAAACATTTCGTGAAAAAATCCATGTCGCCGAAGACTTGCAGCAAATCGTCCCCGGATTAGGTATGACCGATTTAGTAACGGCAATCATTGCATCGGGAATTGTGTTTGATGCGTCGGATATTCATATCGAAACGGAAGAGCGTGACGTAAAAATTCGTTACCGGATCGATGGAGTTTTACACGATGCCGCAACGTTGGATCTATCCATCTCAAAACGTTTAAGCACGCGGCTCAAAGAAATTGCGGGTTTAAAAATCAATGTTGAAAAAAATCCGCAAGATGGTCATATCCAGATCCAGACTCCGGACGAACGCATTGAAATTCGCGTATCCACGTTACCCACGACGTGGGGGGAAACGATCGTAATGCGTCTTCTTCCGGAACACGCCCGACGCTTGTCCTATGAGCAGTTGGGGATTCGTGGGAAAGCATTCGAAGAATTAAAAATTGAAATTCATCGACCGAATGGAATGATTCTCGCGACCGGCCCTACCGGATCCGGAAAAACAACAACCCTGTATGCCATTCTTAATGAACTCAACACGCCAGAACGTAGCATCGTGACACTGGAGAACCCCATTGAATACCGCATCCCTGGATTAAATCAAACACAAATTGACCCGGAAACATCCTTAACGTTCGCAAATGCTCTGCGAACCGTGTTGCGTCAGGATCCAGATATGATTATGGTTGGTGAGATTCGTGATCCCGATACATGCGATATTGCAATCCAATCTGCTCTGACCGGACATCTCTTACTCTCTACACTCCACACCAACGACGCAGCGGGTGCGATTCCACGATTGCTGTCATTGGATGCCAAACCGTTTTTGCTCGCACCGGCGCTGCATGCGGTCATTGGGCAACGGCTGGTACGAACGTTGTGTTCCCATTGCGAAAAACTTCCTGAAGATCAACCTTCGTTGATTGAACGCGCGAAACGGACGATTGACTCACTGCCGTCAGATTCTAAAGAACGTAAGAATCTCCCCCAAACGCTTTCGTTTGTCCGGACCTCCGGTTGTGACCAATGCCGAAACACCGGATTTCGCGGTCGAATTGGAGTGTTTGAAATTCTAACCCTGACTTCAGAAATCGAACAGTTACTCAAACGTCCGCATGTTTCCGAATTGGACATCCGATCCACGGCGCGCAAACATGGCATGATTTCCATGGCACAAGACGGCGTCTTAAAAGCACTCGATCATTTAACATCTCTTTCCGAGGTGTTCCGTGTCACTGAGGATCTGGAATGAAAAACTCCGTGCGCTGACTGACTCGGATGCCAGACAGCGCACAGGTCGGCTCGGGACGGTTGAACAGCAGACTCCTACGGGGAGCCGGCCTTTGGCTCCTCAAGAGGAATGGCCACCTTCGCCGAGGCCAAATGCTCCACCTGCTTTTCGAAGCCCACCCCTTCGCCAATCGCGACCTGGAGAACAATGCGACAGGGAAACCCCGCCTCCATAACCAGGTCAATGATCTGGTTCAGGGAAAGGCTCAGAGCTTGAGGCTGAAGACGCCTGGCCAGTGCCTCCCGATCGCGCATGTCATCGATCTGGGGACTAATGTCCCCGGCCTTGTGTAGCATGGTTCTACCTCCGACCTCCAACCATAGCCCTACCCTATCGGGCAATCCACCACTACGTCAAGAGTGTTGACCAACAACCCCACGGCTCGTAAGATACGTCTATATGGCGATTTCAGACATGACGCAAGAGATCCCTTCCGAAACAATGGGCATCCGCGAGTCGGAAAAAATCCTACCGCAATTCCGACCGCAGATACTTGATTTCGAAGAACACCGCAAAGAACTTCAAGACCAACCAACAAACGAACGGCATCAAAAAGAAGACGAAGAAAACAAACCTTTACTCGATAAAACGCGCGAAGGAATTGTTGCGATGCTCACAGACTATTTTCACATGAAGCCGGAAGATGTTGAAACCATTGAAATCCCAAATTACCAGATCGACAAAGAGCGACGGTGTTTTGCTTGGATTGCAATGTACCATCCACGCACAAAAAAAATCTACTTTGCTTCAGGACGCGCAAATCATTCAACCTTATTTACAAAAATTTGCCTCAAAGCCGGATTGACGGATGAAGAAGTAACTCCGATTTACCATCGACTCATGGCACCAGCAGACCCACGGGAAACATTTGACCCAAATCAGCCCCTTGGAATACGCGGACTCTATTCTGCGGATTCGTTTCATCGCATCGTTCCCCAATACTTTTCGGAACGTACGCATGCGATTTATCAAAAACCGCTTCCTGCACAAGAGGGATCGGACGTCTCAACTCAACAAGCTGCTTAACGCAATTGATTCAGCGATTCTTGGATCGCGGTCATCCGCTCCTTTACTTGCGATTGTTTTGCGTGCTCTTGCTCCACAATCTCCGAAGGGGCATTCTTCACAAATTGGTCATTCGAAAGCTTGGTTTGGAGTTGCGTGAGATAAGATTGTGTGGTTTCGAGTTCTTTCTCCAAACGAGAAATTTCTTTTTTCAAATCAATCACGCCTTCGATACCAATTTGAAGCCTTGAGCCGATGACTTTTCCCTGAAGAC
>CAZOCX010000041.1:0-7594 GCA_964578475.1 uncultured Gammaproteobacteria bacterium
TCCCCTTTCATTTTTTCTATATTTTTGTATACATTTTTGAGTAAAACTTACAGTCAAGGGGCTCTACCCCAATTGATTCCTTCGCACAAACACGCTTTGCACGATTCCGATACATGCGAGCACCGCGATCATGGACGTCCCTCCACCACTAATAAACGGTAGGGGCAGTCCGGTCACCGGCGCAATACCGAGATTCATTCCAATATTGATAAACGACTGTACAAAGATAAACGTAAACACTCCCCAGCATAAAAACACCGCAAAATCATCTCGCGTATTCATCGCTGACCTCGCAATCCGAAACAAACACGCCACCAACAACATCACCAGCGTCATCGCGCCCAGGAATCCTAGTTCCTCGCCAATGACCGCAAAAATAAAATCCGTTTCTTGTTCCGGTAAAAAGTTCAATTGAGATTGGGGCCCTAATCCAAGTCCACGTCCATTCCATTCACCGGAGCCAATCGCGGTAATGGATTGGTCCACATGATATCCAATTCCGAATGCATAATCTGGATTATCTTGATCCAAAAACACTAGCAAACGAGATTGCTGTTCTGCATTCAATGCGAAAAAAAATGCAAGAACGCCGACAGCTATCAGCGCTGCCACAATAGCAGTGAGCTGAACGCGACGAATTTTTGTAATCGCAAGCATCCCAAGCCAGATCGCAACAATCATCATGCCCGATCCTAAATCCGGCTGGAGTAACACCAAGACGGTGGGCAGAACAAGAATGGCAATGGACCACAAAATTGTTCGCCACTCATGTAAGTGATCTGATCGCTCGGAAAAGAATCGTGCAAAATAGACAATCAAAAACACTTTCACAAATTCCACGGGCTGAATACTAAATCCGCCGATACTTAGCCAACCCACAGTTCCACGAATTTCAACCCCAATCACCAATACAAGCACCAACAACACGATGGCTGTCGCATACAAAATTGGCGCAATACTGGAAAGCCATCGGTAGTTGAGGATCATCAGCACCATAATCCCCACCACGCCAATAGCGATGGCGATGACTTGACGCGTAAATCGTGAGAAATCCGGTGGTTGGTCGGATGCAGCCAAGCTATACAACTCCACCATGCCAAAACCGCATAACAGCGTAACCACCGCCATGAGAATCCAATCCACGCGGCGAAAAATATCGAGCATTCCTCGGAAAACCGTCATACCTCTCTCATCCTACCGGAGCACGGATGAAAAATACAACTCGATCGGGGTTGAACCCCGTTGTAACTATCTCTTCAATCTAACGTCGTCACTGGCAAAATCTGTACGCGCGTTGCCCCGACCACTTTGCGGTTAAACGTGACAATCAATGGCCGTGTTGAAAGCGACTGAAATTCTGAAATGGTCTGTTCTTGGACTGCTACCACTGTTCCTGCACTATTCAATAACACAATTTGAAATAGTGCATCGGAAATATGCTCAACCGAGATATTACGCACATCGGCTTTGACCCGCGTTAACGTTCGACCATCCGAGGTCACCGCGTCTTCAACCTGACTTCCCTGTACATCGAACGCACGATTCGTCAATTCGTCGCGTGTCCCCTTGCGCCAAACAATTTCGGTCTCGGAACGGGTAACGGTTGATCGCGACCCTGAACGCATCGAGACGTTCTTTACCACCAAGTACGTTTCTTCTTCCGGAAGCAACTGGAATGTACGTTCGACAACCCCTCCTTCAAACGCAAACTGAAGGCCAAGTTCTTCAACAGCCCATGTCACATTCGGATTTTTTACTTTCACGACAATATCCACAAACTGGTCTTCGTCTCCAATCACACGGACATCAGAAAACTGCAGACTTTGGGCAACGCCACCAGTAAATTTTGCGGGTGTCACAACCACATTATTCGCAATACCTCCAACCATTCGTTGATGAGATCTCCACGATACGGTAATGCGAACTAAAAAAAATAAATCTACCGTAACGAGCGCGAGTGTCAGTACTGCGATCACCCGTACCCACCAAAACCCGAGTTGGCGACCGTGTTCTGCCCACCACACAGCAAATCGAAACTCTTGCTCGCTTAACCCCCGAGGATCATTGACAAAATTCCCTGCTTTATTCTGTGGCATAGAAAAAGTATAGCATTTTCGGCCTAGCGATGGTATACTCCCATTGTCCTTCTACCGCTTAAATAGACTTCAAAACAATGTTTAACGATACACTGGATCTTCTTTGGATCGCACTCGCGGTCTCTGTAATCGTCTTCACTGTATTCTTCTGCTGGGGCTTGTATTATGTCGTTCAATTACTCAAACAAACCAATACATCGTTGCAAGACGCGCGTGCGCAGCTCAATCACGTGAGCCGCGTACTCGATTCTGCAGATCAGATTCTTCAGTCCTTCCGTGAACGCTTCGCAGCAACTGGCGCTGCATTAGGAACCATTGCGTCGGCGGTCAAATTCTTTTTCGAACAGAAATCGAAAAAATCTGAAGACGATTCTTGATGAGGGACGGCATGTTGAATCGACGATTGATGACCACGTGGATTGCCCTCCATGCGGCGTTATTTCAAACACTAGGGTTCATCTCAATGTATGGGATTCGTCCATCTCCACACACATAGCCACTACAGCTTGCTCGACGGTCTCTCCAAGATCGACGAATTAGTTTCGGCAGCAAAATCCATGAAGATGGAATCGCTGGCGTTGACCGACCATGGCTCGATGTATGGCGCTATTGAATTTTATCTGGCGTGCAAAAAAGCCGGAATCAAACCCATCATCGGCATGGAAGGATATTTAGCGCGCGGAAAGCGCACCGACCACGAAAGTGATGGGGGAAAGCGATCGTATCATTTGACGCTGCTTGCGAAAAATCGCGCGGGATACCAAAACCTCATTAAACTAACGAGTCGCGCGCATTTAGAAGGCTATTATTACAAGCCGCGTTTCGATCGCGAGTTATTGCAGCAGTATCACGAAGGGCTCGTCGTGCTTTCGGGTTGCATGAATGGACCCATTTCCCAGTCCATCCTGGATGGTGATGAGAAGCAGTTGAATGACTGGCTCGATTTTTTCCAAGCGGTATTCGAAGATGATTTTTACTTCGAGGTCCAACACCGACCCGAGATTCCGGAACTGCAAAAAGTCAATGCGCGCATCAAACAGTTATCGTCAGAGCGCGGAATTTTACGAGTTGCGGCCAATGATAGTCATTATATTCATCCCGAAGACGCCGAAGCACAAGACATCCAACTGTGCATTCATCTTAAGAAAAAACTCACGGACACGGATCGACTCTCCATGATGGGACAAGACTGTTCGTTGGCATCTGAAGAAGCCATGCGCATGAAATTTCGCGATGAACCGACGTTGTGTGACGCCACGGTCGAGATTGCGAACAAGTGCGACCTGGAACTCGAATTTGGTACCTACCATATCCCGCAGTTCCAGACGCCCGAAGGAACGACACCGAACCGTTTCCTAAAGCAACTCTGCGTTGAAGGCCTAAAGCAGCGATTTGAGATTGATTATGATGTTCCTACCGAGTCCGATCGCATGATTCTCGACCGATTAGATTACGAATTGTCAGTGATTGAACGCATGGGATTTGCAAGTTATTTTTTGATCGTCCAGGACTTTGTGAATTGGGCGAAACGCAATGGCATTGTGGTGGGACCAGGACGTGGAAGTGCCGCAGGGTCGATTGTTTCGTATCTTTGCAATATCACGAACATTGATCCACTGAAATACGATTTGCTGTTCGAACGATTTTTAAATCCCGAACGTATCTCGATGCCGGATATTGACTTGGATTTTGCAGATTCTCGTAGAGAGGAAGTGATCGAGTATGTCGCACAAAAATATGGCCGCGAAAATGTCGCACAAATTATTACATTCGGAACCATGGCCGCGCGCGCCGCTGTTCGTGATGTAGGAAGAGTCATGAGTTTAAGTTATGGATTCTGCGACCGTGTTGCCAAAATGATTCCCATGTTTACGTCACTTGAAGGTGCATTAGCCAATGTGCCGGAATTGAAAAGTCTGTACGCTGAAGACCCTGAAGCTCGTCGTCTTCTTGATTATGCAAAAAAACTCGAAGGCGTCGCGCGGCATACATCGACGCACGCATGTGGTGTGGTCATTACGCCAAAGCCGTTGACCGAGTACTTACCGATTCAACATGCGTCAACCAGTGACGATTCGATCATCACGCAATATTCTCTCAACCCCATCGAGAAGCTCGGCCTGCTAAAGATGGACTTTTTGGGATTAAAGAACCTCACGATCATTGAGAACGCATTGTATATTATCGAAAAAACTATCGGTGTTTCTGTGGACATGGACCATATTCCTCTCGATGATCCGAAAACATTTAAACTACTCCAACGCGCAGAAACCACGGGCGTGTTCCAATTAGAGTCTGCGGGTATGCGACGTTACTTAAAGCAACTCAAACCTACCGAGATCGAAGACATTATTGCCATGGTGTCCTTGTATCGCCCAGGACCCATGGAATTTATTCCGGATTACATCGAAGGCAAGCACAGACGAAAAACCCCGGTGTATCTTCATCCCAAACTCCAGCCGATTTTGGAAAAAACCTATGGTATTGCCGTGTACCAAGAACAGCTAATGCAGATTGCGCGGGATCTTGCGGGGTTTACGTATGGACAAGCCGATGTGTTGCGAAAAGCCGTTGCCAAAAAAATCAAAGAGTTGTTAGACGAACAGGAAGAAAAAATGATTTCCGGAATGGTGAAGAATAACATCTCTCGCAGCACAGCGGAAAAAATTTGGGGATTTATTTTACCGTTTGCTCGCTATGGATTCCCGCGCGCGCACGGAGCGTGTTACGCCATGATTGCCTATCACACAGCGTATTTGAAAGCGAACTATCCCGCGCAGTTCATGGCAGCGTTATTGACATCGGACCAAGACAACACGGATCGTATTGCAATCGAGTTTGCCGAATGTCGCCACATGGGTATGTCCGTGTCCCCGCCCGATGTCAACGAAAGCTACTCGACGTTTACTGTCGTGAAAGAGAGTCTTTCCGGCCCTAAACCGCGGATTCGATTTGGATTAAACGCCATCAAAAATGTTGGTGAAGGTGTAATCCGTGCCATTATTGATGAGCGAACAGCCCACGGTCCCTATCAAAGTCTGGAAGATTTCTTGAGTCGTGTAGACAGTAAAGACCTCAATAAAAAATCACTTGAAGCACTTGCCATGTCCGGAAGTTTAGATCGATTCACGGAACGGAATGCTATTTTAGGAAATATGGAATTGATCCTGGGATTTTCTCGGAAGCTTCACCAAGACCGTGCGAATGGACAAACAAATCTGTTTGGGATGTTGCCGGTCGACGCCACACCAAAATTGCTGTTAGAAGAAACCAAACCCGCAGAAATATCGGAAACACTTTCGTGGGAAAAACAGTTACTAGGAATGTACATTTCTGATCATCCATTCCGATTGCTTCAGGAAGCGCTCCAAAAGACCATCACGCCGATCGGAAAAATCACTGCGACACATGAAAAATCCGCGGTAATAGTAGGAGGTGTTCTCACGAGTGTAAAAAAAATTGTCACAAAATCGCAAGAATCCATGGCGTTCTGTCGCTTAGAAGATGCCACGGGCGGCATTGAGTTACTCGTGTTCCCTCGGTTGTTTTCCGAACGTCCGGATCTGTGGGTGGTGGACCGGTTGATTTTGGCCTCCGGTACTATGAGTGAAAAAGACGACGAACCGAAAATCCTTGTGAATGCGGGGGTGGAGCTTGACCCACAGCACCCTGACATTGCAGTGCGCGATATTGGCATGACTAATCCAAATGCGGATCGCCAAATCACAGGGTATTTGACCATTACGATCCCGCCCGGGCTTCATCGAGAAGATTTGCTGGAAATTAAAAATTTGCTAAGCCAACATCCTGGAACCGTGCGTGTGTATCTAAAAATTAGCGGTGAAACAGTCGCCACATCGCTGCTTTCCGATTATAATGAACGTGTCCATGCAGCGATCGAAGAACGTTGCGGCCATGGTCAAATTACGTTTACCCCCAAACGCACATGACAACGCGACATTCGACAAATCTCACACCAACTCCCCTACGCGGCGCCGTGTCTCGCGTGCGGTCGTATGCAAAGTACGTCATTGGATTTTCGGTGCTGGTGATTCTCGTGGTGATTGCAGTGGTGTATTTTGCGTTAAGCCGTACAACCATTTCAGCGACAACCATTCCACAGTCAACGGCAACGGAATTTTCATTAACACTTACCGATACGCGAGACGAAACTCCGTTGACACTCCAAGGTCACAGCGTTGAAGTAGAGGAAACACTTACGAAGTCATTTCAAGCATTTGAATCGGTATCCGAAATTCCCGACACAGCGCACGGAACCGTGACGATTGTCAATGACACTACGCGTTCACAACCATTGGTAGAACAGACGCGACTACTGTCGGAATCCGGCGTGTTATTCCGAACACAACGATCCATCACAGTCGGGCCGCGTAATCGTGTGGATGTCGAGGTCAAGGCGGATCAAACCGGTGCCGCAGGAAATGTGGGACCAACGAAATTTACCATTGTCGCATTACACCCCAGCTCCCAATCCGTGATTTACGGCGTAAGTGAATCTGCGATGACCGGAGGATTACGCACTGCTTCTGTTGTTTCGAAAGAAGATTTGGATCGAGCTAAAGATGAGGTGTTGGACGCTGTCACCAAAACTTCCAAAACCTCCGCGCAAACAAAACTCACCGAACAATATCCTGCAGAATTTATCTTAGACGATGTGACATCCCGTGTGATCCAGCAAGAAACAACCAATGCAGAAGCCGGTGAACAAGTCGAATCCCTCGACGTCACGACAACCGTTCGATTACGCGCCGTGAGCGTGAATCGCGACCAACTCCAAAAAATGCTTACCCAAGAACTCTCGAATGATCTCACCGAGCACCAACAATTGTTACCCGATTCCGTGAATGCGCTCTATTCCCTGACTGTCCCATCCGGATCCGACGAAATCAAATTACTTGTCCGGGCATCGGCGCTTTCCGATGTGAAAAATACGCATCCCATGTTTGATAAAAGTAAACTTGTGAATTTGGATCGATCTTCGGTGCAACAATATTTTTCGGCGTTTCCGGAAATTCAAAGCGTCGAAGTCGACTTTTCTCCGTTCTGGGCATTTCAAACTCCTGCCATTCCCGAACATATTACGCTGGTGATTAACGAGTAAATTTTCTCTGCCCAACCAGAAACAAATACGACGTCAATCTGTTACTTCTATATTCATTTTTTGTAGGGCCTGCCCCGGCCCGTTCCCGGAGGCCGTGGCGAACGCTTTTGGCCCGTAGTGCAAGCGATAGCGACGAAGGGCCAAAAAGAGTGTGCCTTCGGGGACGGCCGAGAAAGAAAAAACAAAAAATGGATGATTTGACAATCAGCAGCCAAAAGAGACATACTGTCGTTACTGTGATTGTGTGGGTTACCAACCCGCGGTCCGCCTTGGGCGGGCGCCTGATAGCCTAAGCAGTAGAAATGAGTGCCGCCTCCGGGTGGAATCTGGGTGGAACCTCCGCTATGCGGACCCAGGATGATTCATCATTCTGGTT
>CAZOCX010000042.1:0-7508 GCA_964578475.1 uncultured Gammaproteobacteria bacterium
TCGCAGCTCTTCGAGGTGTTCACCGACGGTGGCTGCCGCGTGAGGCTCCTGCGAGTTTCAAGACAGCACGGCACAGAGCGCAGGAGAGGGTACGGACCCCTCCTGCGCTCGGTTTTTTGTGCTCCTTCAGGTGTATTCAAAATTCCACAACCCTCCGAAGCCCGAAGGGCGTAGGTGGGTGTTTCGGGGTTGAACCCCTTTTGGATAGATAGGGTTGCGATATGGTACGAGGTTGAATCCCGTAACTTACACTTTCGATGTCCGCAACAGACGCATGGTTTTTTTTAAATTCGACAGCCAATCGATTCCAAGTTTTTCTAACGGAATGCGCAACTGCGTTTCCGAAAAATGCCATTCGCTATTCAGCTCCAGTAATTTCGATAACATCTCCGCATTCACTTCGTGGAACAGTTTGATCACAATCTTGGTCAGCCGTCGTCCTTCTTCGTCCGTGGTGTATGTGGTATCGATTCCCACAATGTCGGTTGATTGACACAAAATGCGCACCTCAAGAATTTCAAATAAGTTCAATAATTTTTCCGGCAATGTTCCACGTTTCTCTAACCGTTTTTTCCATTCCGATAATTCTTTGACATTCGTAATCGCTGCCAATTGTTGATACATGCGCAACCGCCGTGCTTCTTTGGGTTCGTAATATTTGGGAATTTCTGCTTCGAGCGGAAGATCCAACGCAATATCTCGGAAGGGTTTTTGTTTTTTGCCGGTCCGTAATTCTTCCACGGCTTGCTGTAATAATTTTGCATACAGGGTAAGTCCGATCGAAGACGCAGCGCCATGTTGTTCTTCCCCTAAAATCGATCCTGTGCCGCGAATTTCCATATCGCGTTGTGCAAGTCGTAATCCAGATCCTAACTCTTGTGCTTCTTTTAATGCGACCAAGCGTTTCCGTGCCTCGGGAGATAATTTTTGGGAAGAGAACAAGAAATACGCATATGCTTGGTGACCCGAGCGGCCCACACGTCCACGCAATTGGTATAATTCCGATAATCCCAACAACGTGGCGTTATCCACAATCATGGTGTTCACGTTGGGTAAGTCAATGCCATTTTCCACAATGGTCGAACACACCAACACATCGATTTCATGTGAATCAAACCGATGCATCACGCCCATGAGTTCTTTTTCGGACATTTGGCCGTGTGCAACCGCAAACCGAACATTCGGAATCATCTGCTCGAGATAGCGTTTTTTCGCTTCAATGGTTTCCACGCGGTTGAACAAGTAATACACCTGGCCAGATCGCGCGACTTCGCGTTCGATCGCTGTTTTTACTAACGCATCATCGTAAGGTTTGATAAAATTCCGAATCGGAAGTCGTCCGGGTGGAGGTGTTTCAATCGACGAAATACTCCGCAATCCCGAAATCGCAAAATGCAATGTGCGGGGAATCGGTGTAGCGGTGAGTGTGAGGATATGCGTGGTGTTGCGCAACGATTTTAGTTTTTCTTTATGCCGAACTCCGAATCGCTGTTCTTCATCAATAATCACCAATCCCAAGTTCGCAAACGCCACGTCATTCGAAAGAATCCGATGCGTTCCAATCAGCACATCGATTTCTCCGTCTTTAGTTTCTTGCACGGTCGTTTTCTGTTGACTGGGTGTTTCAAACCGACTCAAAATGCCGATGCGTACGCCGAGAGGTTCCAGTCGTTCCCGGAATGTATCAAAATGTTGCTGCGTCAGAATCGTCGTCGGCGAAAGCAGTGCTACTTGATAGCCATTCTGCATCGCGCGCATGGCTGCGCGAATCGCCACCTCGGTTTTTCCAAATCCCACATCTCCACAAACGAGCCGATCCATGGGTCGTGGTTGCTCCAAGTCGCTCAACACTTCCTCAATCGTCCGTTCTTGATCCGGCGTTTCTTCGTAGGCAAAAGATTTCGACAGTTTTCGTTCCGACGCCGTCTCTTCGCTCATGGCTGGCGCTTCTGCTAACTCGCGTTTCGCATAAAGTGCCAGTAAATCTTTGGCAGTTTTGAGCGTAGATTTACGGGCTTGTTGGGTAACTTGATGCCAGGATGCTCCATGCAATCGATGTAGCTTGGGATTCGGATTTCCGATGTACTTGGTAATTTTATCTGCAGCTTCGACCGGCACAAACAATTTATCTCCTTCATCGTACAAGATCACGAAATATTCTTTGGAGATTCCTTCGACGGTTGTTTTGCTCATGCCTTGGAAGCGTCCGATCCCATGATCCAAGTGCACAACGAAGTCGCCGATACTCAAGTCCGACAAAAATTCCAGAGCTCCCACAGAACTTGAGGGACGCAGTCGCGTTTCCAACCCAAAAATATCATCTTCCGATAACACGACCAATTGAAGGTCCGCATCCAAAAAACTTTCTAATTCTTCCGGAACATCGGAAATAAATTTAATGTGGTCGGATGCAATGTCGTGCGATGCGAGCAGATGTTGGACACGGTCAGTGCGTACTCCGATCATCATTCCGACCTTTTCCGTTTTCCACTTCCCCACATCTTCACGAAATTCTTTGAGTCGGTGATTATAGAAGGGAGGTTTCGCGTATTCCACGCGAATAGGGTCCTCGGTAATAGAGCCAAAAATCGTCAGCGTCACATGGGGTAATCGATGAAATGTTTTGAGCGCGTGCTCTGCATGTTCGGGTGGATTCAAGGTTTCTTCGAGATTCGGTAAAATCACCGCGTCGACATTTCGGAGATAATCTAACAGTTTTGTTCGACGATAAAACGATTTCCAGGAAACCGACGATGGATCAACGATGACACTCGAGTGTTCAGAAACTGTTATTCCTGTTTGCCACTGAAATGATGTGATGGACTCGATCGTATTGCTGTCAAACTCTATGCGCACCGGGTATTCTCCGCCTCTTGGAAAAATACGGACAGATCCTCCGGTCCGCGCGAGGGTCCCCGAGGTCGAGGTTGAAGAATCTGTTTCATACCCGAGACTCACGAGTCGCGTGACAAGGTCCGATGGTGATTGATGTCCATCTACAGTCAATTCCGTTCGTGTCGCGCATAACTCCTCGGGCGTGGGGAGCACAGCATCTAATCCATCCAAGGTCACGATGACCCAACCCGGTGTTTTGCGAAGGAGTGTGAAGAGTGTTTCCAAATGCGTGCCGTCCAAGGTTTTTGTCTGTAGTTCGCGCGCGGTGAAAATAGTAATCGAGGGTGCAGGGGATCCAATTTGAGCACTTGCCCAAAATCGCAGTAACCGTTCACAGGATTCTGCTTTTTCATCGGTTTCGACAATCCAAAGAACACGCCGTGCAGGGTCATTTGTGGTGGCGTTCTGATACAGCCAATAGGTTTGTTGTGTGAGCGTATCGAGGCCAATTACCTCTTCGTGCGCCCACATGGAAGCCAAAGAACCCATGAGAAGAAGACATCCGTAAAGAATGTCAATCTAGATGGTCTAAAATAATAGTCTAAACAGCAAAAACATCTTACGATTCGACCGAGGCATTCCAACCAGATAAACTTCTTGACACCTCAAATCATTTTTGCTACCATATCTTAACATCTTTCGAAACGCAACGCAAGACTGGGAACTAAAGAAAGACCCGAAATTCGCTAAAAAACAGTTTTGCGGATGGATGCTGTATCATCTTCGCTAGGACGCGTTTTTCGAGGTGAACCCTCCTTAACCTCTAAAACGCCGACGGCAAAGGTGATCGGCATGGATCTGCAAAACATCGCCCGATGGATTCTGCTGGTGAGTGAGTCGTAGTGATCCTCCTTAAACTATGACTCCTCGCTGGCAGGATCTAGTGGGGGATGTTTATTGTGCTCTTTAGTGTAATCTAAATTCCACAACCCGCCGAAGCTTTAGCGTAGGCGGGTATGTTTGTCTTCACGCCCAGGGCGGGTTCGCAATGACATCGAAGATAGACAGGGTTGCGATGTGGTACGGGATTGAATCCCGTACGAGGTTGAACCTATCTGATAGGTTAATCCCTAATTCATTTTTTAGTAATGGCCGTTTCAAGTTGCTCAATGGCGCTTTGAATGACGGAGGGAAATTGTGCTTCTTCCTCCGAAGTGAAGGGTTCGAGTACAAAGTGTTCAGTGTCCGTATTTGAAAGCTGTTCATTGGCAACTCCGATGCGAATGCGGGTGAAGTCCTGTCCGAGATGGTCGATGATCGACTGAACACCGCGATGCCCTCCAGAGCTTCCGGATTTCCGGATACGGATGGTACCAAAGGGTAAATCTTTGTCATCATAGATCACGATCAGACGTGGTGACTTCCGTCCAACGCGTTGAATAATACGCAGCACTGCTTCCCCGGATGCATTCATGAATGTTTGAGGCTTTACGATCAAACACGTTTCTCGTCCGATACGCGCTTCCGCAATATCTGCGTGATCCTTTTCTGTATGCGAAAATGTCACGTCCAATGTACGAGTGAACACGTCCACTACACGAAACCCTGCATTATGTCGTGTGCGGTGATAACGTCTTCCCGGATTGCCTAATCCCACGACAACGATCATACGCGCCGAAGTTGAAGCATGAGAGAGATCCCTTGGCTCTGAAAATGTTCGGAAAGTTCATGTTGAAGCCTTCCAATCAAATTTGCAGGAATGGTTTTTCGGGATTGATACAGAATTTCCACTTCGCGTGGTCGGACCGAACTCTGTTTCACAGTCATGACACGGATGATGCGTCCTGCTCTTCGGTCGTCGGGCGTTAACAGCGGGGCCACATGTGTCTCAAAAAAATTTTCGATCACGGTGCGTAATTCTTCTTTGGGATATGCTGTTGTCAGTTTGCGAAATACACGAAATGCTGTTGGAAGAAGTTCGGGGATGCCTTCTCCAGTAACGGTTGACGTAAACACCACAGCAGGTTCGGGAAGGTTGGGAAGAACACGATGGATCGTTTCGGTAATCTTTCGTCGCATTTTTCGCGTAGAGTCTTCTAATAAGTCCAATTTATTGGCAACAACAACGATCCCGCTTGCGGGGTGATGTGCAAGGACATCCGCGATCCGATAATCTTGCGTGGAAAGTGAACCGTGGCTTTCGATGACAAATAGACAAACGTCCGACATGGCAATCCGGCGTTCGGTCCATTCCATGCCTTTGATTTCCAGTCGCCCCCGCATGCGTAATCCGGAATTGTAACGAAGTTTGCGAACAGGATGCAGACCTGCAGTGTCCACTAATACAACATCGCGTCTGCCGAATCGAAATGGTAGATCCTGCGGTTCGCGTGTGGTGTGGGGTAGCTCTGTGACAACCACACGATCGTCCTGCAGAATGGCGTTCACGAGGGAAGATTTTCCGACGTTGGGTTTCCCCACAAATGTCAAACGCATTCCCCTAGATTCTGATACGTGTAACGGCTCGCCTAAGCGATCCACGATCGCGTCCAGCAAATCTCCGACGCCAGAGCCGGTGAGAGCAGATGCTTCAAAAATATCTGGAAACCCTAGAGCATGGAATTCTGCAGTGATAGCGACCGAATCTCGATTGCGTTCCATTTTGTTCACACACACGATCACGGGTTTATGCGCTGCTTTCAAACGTAACGCAAGCTCTTGATCTAATGGGTGGAGACCCTCCATGCCATCGACCATGAAAAGAATCACGTCCGCAGTCTTTAACCCGGAACGTAACTGCTTTTCTGTTTCGCGTTCTAAGGATGTTACCGGGCGTACAATGTATCCGCCGGAATCCATGATCAGAAACGGAACACCACGCCAGGAAGTGGAGTGCTGGAGGCGATCGCGGGTCGTTCCGGCAATATCCGAAACCATGGCAACTTGCGTTCCCACCACGCGATTGAGCAATGTGGATTTTCCGACGTTGGTGCGGCCAACCAATAAAACAACCGGAAGACGGAAAGGGGTCTCAAGGCTAGATGACGATTTCATAATACCGTGGTGTTGGGAAGAGGCGCAGGCGTCACCGGCTCATGACGTTCACCTACAACAAGAATAAAGTCTGCCGGCTTGGTGCTCGCATTTGTATTACTGTTTGTATTGCTATTGGTTGGTGCGTTCGCTTGCACCCAATCGGGAATCACTGTTGTCGATGTCGCAGAGAATTGCTGTTCCAAGAATTTTAATGTTTCAGGTTTCGGATCTGTGGTTTGAATATAAATCACCGTATCTGTGCGGTCCCGGAGCTGTGCATTGCTGATTTCTCCCACAATAATGCCTTGTCGTTCTAAGTCTTCGGAAACTTCGCGTGCAAGTCCCGCTGTTCGTGTGCCGTTTTGGATATCGACACGCGCATGCTCGAGTTTGATGGGATTTGCCGTAAAGATATTTGTAATGCGTTCTTGAATTTCGGAAAAATCATCCGTCCCTGCTTTAGGGCTCAATAAATACGCTCCGGTCGTTTCCGAAATATAGGACAGAAGTAATCCGTCACTGCCGCTATCAATCACTTCATTGATCACGCGATCTTCAGAAACATTTTTGAGCATTTGATAAAGCTCCTGCAATTCTCCAATCGTCATATTCGTTGCGAGGTGATCTCCTAAGTCGTCGACGATCGCGAGTATAGACGCAGGATTCAATAATGTTTCGGCAGACAGTGTTTTTTCTTTCATGGCAAACAGAATTTGCTGCTGGCGTTTAGAACGTGCAAAATCCGAACCCTCACCGTTGTTTCCATGGCGCGATCGCGCGTATTGCAATGCACGTTCTCCATCCATGGTTTGCTCGCCAGCCTTAAACGAAACAGGCGCGTAGCCATAGGATCGATTGGGGAATAACGGATCATAAAAATTTTTTTCCACATTTACGGTCACGCCGCCGAGGTCATCAATGACTTTTTCAAAACCCGTGAAATCCACTCGCACAAAATAGTGGACCGTTTGACCCGTAACACTCTCCACGGCGTCAATCATTAATTCTTCGCCCTTGCCTTCTTGAAATCCAAATGCAAGAGCATTATTGATTTTGCCAGCAGGATGTCCAGGAATTTCTACGGCCAAGTCTCGCGGAATCGATACCATGGCGACCGTCGAAGTCGATGGTTGTACGCTGACTAAAATGTTTGTATCCGAAAGATAACTTCCCGGGTGCCCTGGTCCGCCATGACCCATGAGTAAGAGGTTGATACGATCTTCTTCGTAACCTCGCAAGTCAGACTTGGTCGCCGTGAATAGCCCAGAGATTTGTCCGATCACGGATTGATCGGCCTCCCGTACAAAAATGCTATTTGCGGAAGTAAAAACACGAGCCGCAAATCCAAGTCCGGCAACAATGATTACGCCAAGGACAGATAAAAAAATGATCCGAACAGGATGGCGTTTCGGATGTTTTGCTTTCTCGGTTGCCGAAAGCAAATCGACAGTCTCGTCATAATCGTCGGTCGTGTAGCGTTTGGATGCCATGAATCGTTGTTTTTGCGCACAAAAATTATACTATCTTTATACTCTCGTCGCAACCATGTTACTGCGTGAATCCAAAAATTCGCGAGCTGGCAAGAATTCGAAATCGGGCGAAGCCCGATGTTCTGAATTCTTGACCCTTCGGGCTCG
>CAZOCX010000043.1:0-7466 GCA_964578475.1 uncultured Gammaproteobacteria bacterium
CTCCATAGTGCGACGTTCATTCGTTTCTCCTAATAACCATTTTTTGTAGGGCCTGCCACGGCTCGGTCCATGTTGGGTTCATTCCTCTAAACGGTCTTCACCCAACATGGCCTCGCCGCGTCACCCACAAAAAATGAGGTCCTAGATCTAACCTCGGCAAGCCAGCCGAGCGAGAAAAGAACAAACGTCGTTATCCTCAAGGGACGGTCCCTTCTTTATCCTCGTACAGCGGGTGGCACGGCGAGGCTATTTCGGGTGAGGATCCCGACGTTATGTCGGGAGACGAACACGAAATAGACCGAGCCGGGACAGGACCCGCTGTGCGGACTTGAATAAAAAAGGGGGAAGGCCTTTGCGGACTGGAGGGAGGGAAACGAGATAGGACTATTGCAACCGAAAGGCTAAAAAGAAAAAGATAAAACGGAGTTTTTAATTCTCTAGAGGCTTGACTTTGGAGAGGGGACTTCTGTATAGTTGACGTGCTTTGAAAAACTCAATTGGATACGTTGACCTATGGACGAGCAGACATTCATTACCCAACAAGGCCTTAACGATTTAAAGGCAGAACTAGAACAACTCAAGACAACCAAACGTCGTGAGATTGCATCACGTATTCAAGCGGCCAAGGAATTGGGAGATCTTTCGGAAAATGCCGAATACCAGGAAGCTAAAGAAGAGCAAGGATTTATCGAAGGGAAAATTGCAGAATTGGAATTTGTGATCAAGAATGCCCAGGTGATCCGCAAGCATCATTCCGGAACCGTGGAAGTTGGTTCGACTGTCCATGTAAAAAATCCGAGCGGCGCTCAGCAAACATTTAGCATTACGGGTTCGCAGGAAGCTGATCCTGTGAATGGGAAAATTTCCAATGAATCTCCGATGGGAAAAGCCTTTATTAGCCACAAAGCCGGAGAGGTCGTGGAGGTCAAATCCCCACGCGGAGTCATGGAATTCAAAATCGTTTCGATCGATTAGGACCCGGAAGTTTTACGTTTCTGGATAGAGGTACCTTGTCCGGACCGCGTTTTTTCGCTATTCTACGCTTATGCCGAAAACCCATGAACAGCCAATCAATATTCCGGAGGAGCGTGTACGGGAGCAGAAATTAGCAGATCTCCGGAAAATCCTCAATCCCTTTCCAAGCAAAACATTCCGTTCCCAAACGATTGCAACTGTGCTTGCAAGATTTGATGTATTGAAAAAACGTCAAAAGCGTGTGTCGATTGCAGGTCGTGTGATGGCGGTTCGTTCTCATGGTGGAGCGGTGTTTTACGATGTCGAAGATGGAACGGGAAAAATGCAAGTGTTTTTAAAAAAAGATCTTTTAGATCCAACATTATTTGAGTTGATCAACAATCTCATTGAGCGCGGAGATCTTGTGGAGGTTCGCGGTATATGTACACTCACGAAGCGTGGAGAAAAAACCATTCTGGCAAATACGGCTACACTGTTGAGCAAAGCGTTATTGCCATTGCCGGAAAAGTGGCATGGACTAACAGACACAGAAGCGCGTTTTCGAAAACGTCATCTGGATTTAATCGCAAATCCGGAAACGCGAAATCATTTTATCATTCGTGCGCGTGTGATTCGTGCAATTCGTGAATTCTTGGATCGTCATAATTTTTTGGAAGTAGAAACACCCATCCTGCAAATCATGGCTGGAGGCGCATCGGCGCGACCATTCAAAACACATCATCATGCACTGGACATGGATCTCTATTTGCGGGTAGCTCCGGAATTGTTCCTAAAACGCTTAGTGGTGGGCGGATTTGAACGTGTGTATGAAATCGCGCGGTGTTTTCGTAATGAGGGAATGGATTATTCCCATAATCCGGAATTCACGCAAGTAGAATTCTACTATGCGTACCAAGACTATGAGGGTCTCATGAAGTTTACCGAACAACTACTTGAACACGTGTTAATGAAAACAATGGATACGTTAGAAATTTCATACGAGGGTAAGCCACTTTCATTTCGAGCACCATTTCCGCGCAAAACCTTTCATGATGCAGTTCTTGCGTATGCGGGCGTGGATCTCGATCTCACACGGAACCAAAAAGATCTTTTCGCAGAAGCAGTGAAGTTGAACGTAGATGTAGATGCGTCCATGCATTGGGGAAAATTGGCAGATGAAATATTTAAAACATGCGTACGACCGCAGTTGATCTCTCCGACATTCATTATTGACTATCCGATCGAACTTTCCCCGCTAGCAAAAAAGAAAGAATCCGACCCGCGTTACGTCGAACGCTTTCAACTGATTGCCGCAGGCGTATTTGAATTATGCAATGCATTTTCCGAGCTGAATGATCCGGAAGATCAAGAACAGCGATTCCAGGCGCAAGACAAACTTGCGCGCGCCGGCGACAAAGAAGCACAACCCTATGATCGAGATTACGTGGAAGCTTTAAAAACCGGCATGCCGCCCACTGCCGGACTCGGAATGGGGATCGATCGATTCGTGATGTTACTTACCAATCAACATAGCATCAAAGAGGTTTTACTCTTTCCTACGATGCGACCCGAATAACCCACACCACTATGCTCGATATACACTGGATCCGAGAACATGAATCCGAAGTTCGAGATTCCATCCGACGACGAGGGGTCAAATTGGATCTAGACGCGTTATTGGCGTGCGACACGGAGCGCCGGACATTGCAGCAACGATTGCAACAACTTCAAGAAGAACAACATGCGCACAATCGTAAGCTCGTTCAGTTAAAAGATCCAAAAGAAAAAGCAGCATTACTTGAACATGCGAAACGCGCATCTCAAGAAACCAAGAAGTTACGCGCAAAATTGGAAGACGTAGAAGCTCGATTTGAAGAGCTAATGTTGAGAGTTCCAAACAGAATTTCCGATGACACTCCAGACGGAGTAGGGGCAGAATGCAATCAAGAAATTCGGCGAGTCGGCGAGATTCCAACATTTGATCAGAAGCCACAAGACCATGTAGCGATCGGAACGCGTTTAGGAATATTGGATCTTGAACGTGGTGTCAAACTTGCAGGCGCGCGCGGGTATGTGTTGCTTCGGGAAGGCGCTCAACTTGAACGCGCACTCATGCAATATGGATTAGACTTTCTACGTGATCGTGGATTTACAGAGGTAAACCCGCCCTCTATTGTGAATGAGGAACATTTTATGGGAAGTGGACACTTCCCCGACGGTCGAGAAGAAACATTTGTTGTAAAAGACAAAGATCGAGAACAGTACTTGATCGGAACCGGCGAAGTTCCGCTTATGGGATTGCATCGCGATGAAATCTTGGATGAATCCGCACTTCCACTGCGACTGACCGCTTGTACACCATGTTTTCGGACAGAAGTAGGGAGCTATGGCAAAGATACGCATGGACTCTTCCGCGTACGCCAATTTACCAAAGTCGAACAAGTAGTAATCTGTCGCGCCGACATGCAAGAATCCAGCAAACTCTTTGAGGAGATTTTGCACAATGCAACAGATTTCTTAGAGACTCTCGGATTACCGTACCGCATTATTCAATATTGTGTAGGAGAGTTAACGCTCAAGACATACCGTGCCATGGATATTGAAACCTGGATGCCATCGCGGAATGCGTACGGGGAAACACACACATGTTCGGAGTTGTTAGATTTTCAAACACGACGGTTGCGATTGCGGTATCAAGACCGATCAAAAACAAAACTGTTTGCATTTTCTCTGAACAACACACTGGTCGCAAGTCCACGTATTTTGATTCCATTTTTGGAAAATTTCCAGCAACCAGATGGTTCAGTAACCATTCCAAGCGTACTGCGTCCATATGTAGGAGGGGAGCGGACGATCTCCGTCTCATGAGCGCTAAACAGCTTGCAAGTTGCACCTACCCATCATCCCATCTCACGTGGGTGGAAATTGATGCTTCGGCGTTGCGTTCGAATATTCGAGCAATCCAACGCTCTGTAGGCCCTCGCATGCATCTCATGCCCATTATCAAAAGCAATGCATATGGGCATGGCATGTTGGGCGTCGCCCATGCTCTAAAACATACCGTGAGGTGGTTTGGTGTAGCCAACTCCACCGAAGCACTACAATTACGTCGGCACAACATTCACCAACGCATTGTGGTGTTGAGTTATTTTAATGCAGAAGAAATTTCAGAGTGTATCGAGAACAACATCGATCTACCGATTTTCGACGAGCACTCGTATCATCAAATCCTGCGGGTGGCAAAACAGCTCGGAACGCGCGCTCGCGTTCAGATAAAAATTGATGTCGGAACGTCCCGGATTGGATTTCGCGACGAGGACACAAAAAGTGTTCAGCGTATTCTTTGCGATCCGTTGCTTTCGGTTGCGGGAATCTATTCGCATTATTCCTCGTCCGAGGAGAACCAAGCGCTTACACAAGAACAACTCAAGTTGTTTTCCATTCAACTCCAGAAATTTTCTCCAAGTCCTCCAGCCATTCACATCGCATGTTCTGCAGCACTATGTTACACCGATCTTTCCAACCAGACCTTGGTCCGCGTAGGACTTTCCACTTATGGTTTGCAGCCATCATTGCATCTTCCCAAGAACAGGAACATCAGCTTCCAGCCTGCGTTAACATGGAAGACCCGATTACTTCAGGTCAAATCCATTCCTTCCGGCACATCCGTGGGGTATGGCGCGCAATTTACCGCTCGCCGACGCATGCGCATCGGAGTTCTTCCATGCGGGTATTTTGAAGGCTTGCCGCGGTCCATTTCTCCAGGAGGTCATGTACTAATAGCCGGAAAACGTGCGAAATTCCTTGGACGCATTTGCATGAATCTTTCGATGGTCGACCTCACGCAGATCCCGTCGGCAAAACCTGGCATCCCTGTTATACTGATAGGGAAGTCGGGAACACGAACCGTTACAGCAGATGACCATGCGCGGTGGACTGGAACCATTTCGTATGAGGTGGTCACGCGTATTCAGCCCTTTTTACCACGTTTATTTCGATCCTCATGAAAAAAAAATTACGAGTTGGCGTGATCTTTGGAGGGACATCTAGTGAATATGAAGTATCACTGGTCTCCGCAACATCGATTATCCGGAATCTCGATCTCCAACGCTACGAAGTGGTTCCCATTGGCATCACAAAACAGGGACAATGGATCACGGGCCCGAATATTTTGGAATCGTTAAAGCAGGGGATTCGCTTATCCGAAACTCCTGCGCTCTTGCGCGCAGATCAAACGTCCGGCTCTCTGGTATCGCTTCCACCGAATGCTGTTGCCACATCACAAACATTGGACGTGATTTTCCCGGTTGTGCATGGGCCTTTTGGCGAAGATGGCACGCTGCAAGGATTACTGGAAATGGCCAACATCCCGTATGTGGGCTGCGGAGTGCTTGCGTCCGCTCTTGCCATGGATAAAGCAATCTTTAAACAGCTCATGCAATCCATTGGCATTCCAACAGCTCGGAGCGTCACATGTACGGAAGAGGCTTGGAATAAAAATTCCGACGAAATCCTACGTCGCGTGAATCACTGGAAGGGCTCGCTATTTGTAAAGCCTGCAAACAATGGTTCCAGCGTCGGAATTTCCAAAGTGGACGATCGATCCACACTCGATCACGCGATACGTGAAGCGTTTCGATATGATGTAAACATTTTGATTGAACAAGCGGTTCCGCACGCACGGGAAATCGAAATTGGTGTTTTGGGGGGAGTAGAACTCCAGTGTTCTGTCCCAGGGGAAATTATTCCATCCAATGCATTCTATGATTACGATGCAAAATACGTAGATGGAAAATCCAAAGAGATCATTCCCGCGGAGATTCCCGAAAACACACGCAAGGATATCGAGCGATTTGCGTTGAACGCATTTCGCGCCATTGATGGGTGGGGAATGGCACGTGTGGATTTTTTGCTATCCAAGGACGACAACACATTGGTGTTGAGCGAACTCAACACCATCCCGGGATTCACTTCGATTAGTATGTACGCAAAACTTTTTGAAGCAAGTGGTGTTCCGTATCCAGAGTTACTTGAGCGACTGATTCAACTCGCTATCATGGCACATCCGCGTCGACGCAGACGTGCTACCTTGTACCAGCCACGTTCTGCGTGGTTTCACGACTAATACCTATGGATTGGAAGTCGCGATTTCGGAGATCCGCAAATCCTCCCGCAGATAATCCGTATTTTCAAACGCGTCAGCTGCGTGCAGCAGAAGACCACTGGGATCGCTTGCGAGTTCGTGGCGCGATTGGGGTTGGGATTCTCATTTTTGTTTACACGATCGGGTTTTCCGGCATCTTTACCATTACAGAAATTGTGATTTCTGGGAACGAACATCTTTCAAACGAACGGATCGCAACGGTTGTAAAGAACTACTTAGAGCGGCGAATATTTGGTATCTTACCGCAACAACATGCGTTATTTCTATTGTCCGGGCCGTTAAAAAATGAACTGGACTCGCAATTTTACTTAAAGCAGATTGATGTTAAAAAAACGTTGCCGCATCGCATCGAAATCACCATAGAAGAACGACTTCCGGGCCTCATGTTTCGGCACGCAGCAGGAGAGTGGATCCTGGATGATGAAGGTGTTGTGTTGGGAACAAAAGATCAACTTCCGCCAGGCGTGTATCCTCCGGTAGAGTATGAACAAACACCCGCCGAGTTAGAAGTTACAAATCGCCATGTGGTACTGCGACCGGAATTGGCAACATTTATTTTAGATCTCTTTGAAGAACTCCCGGATCAGTTGCCACTGCATCCACAAAAAGCTTTAATATTACCAACAGAATGCGTTCCTGACGTTGACTTACCTAACAATACGAATCGCAGTAGGGGAGAGGCAGCGTCAACCAATGCAACAAATACGTCATCCTCAACAAATTCTACGATTACCGGCAATGAGAATAGTAATGTCAATCGTCCGCCCATTGAACCAGAGTTCACGCTAGAAGATTTGAAAGCAGAAACCTCACGTAAAGAACTAGAACAGTGCCAGGAAGTGCAACTTGCACAAGACGTTCGTATTCAACTCCAAGAAGGGTACGACGTGTTATTCACGATTCAAGAGCCCCTCGCATCTCAATTCGATTATTTGCGATCCTTCTTAGATAGCGATATCGTAAAAGGGAAGAGTGTGTCTGTGATCGATCTGCGTTTTGGGAATAAGATCTTCTATCAATGAGAAAGGGCTAGAAGATACGTATTGCATTTTGCGACACTAAGCAGTTTTGCAAACCACAGGATAGAAGATAGGTTGGAGATTGCAAAATCACAGCGTGCATGGGTTTAGAACCATCTGTTGCGGTTTTTTACCGTTTGATGTCTTGTACTTAAGAGATCTAAAGGACGTGACGCATCGTAGCCAAACAATATCATACAGAATGTGATTCAATGTGGTTCACAATAATGCGTTGATATCGAGGTAATGCCCATTTTTAGGTGAAGAAACCCGCATTGGGTCGCAAAAGTTATCTTGTGCGACGCATCGTAACAATCAAAAAATCCACC
>CAZOCX010000044.1:0-7405 GCA_964578475.1 uncultured Gammaproteobacteria bacterium
CCCTCTCCTGCGCTCTGCGCCGTGCTGTCTTGAAACTCATACGCCGCAGGAGCCTCACGCGGCCACGACTGTCGGCTTGGGCAAGATCTGCCCGTGGACTTGAGCGACCCTCTTCGCAACCTCCATTAGCCGCTGGACGCGGGACCAGGTCTGGATTCGTTCCCGAAGATCCGCAGCTTCCGCTTCCATCCTTTCCCCCTCTACGAGATGATGGATGATGGTCGAGACGATCCTGTAATCGAGGGGGTGTTCGCCCGCCGCTCGGATCGCGGCGATCAACAGGCCATAGTGACTCTCGAATGCCGCACGTGGGTCTTCATTGCCCGCGATTCCAGCCGAGGGGGTGATATAGAGAAAAAGGGTACCTCCGGAACGGAGCTTCAGCTCTCCGAGCCGAGTCCCGCCTCTTTCCGGTGCGATAGTCGGGGAAGGTAGGAACTCGAACCCTGATTCCACGCAAAACGAAGTCAGAAGCACATACACGTCCGAGCACGCCATACTTCCCCCTCCCGAGAGAAGCAAGAAACCGCGGGTCCTGGACGTTCCAGGAACCGATCTTAGAACTTGATTTTAATCAAATAGCAAACTTCGCTTGTTGTCAACCAGAATGGGAGCGTGAGAGAAAACACTTGCGACGAATGCGATTACCCGGTATCCTTATCAGCAAGGGCGGTCCGTTCGAAGGATGGCTGTTTTATGTCGAACAACGAGTTTCCGGTTCGAACAATATACCCTTCGGATCCCGAGTTCCCGCGCGAACTTCTCGAAATTCCACCGCGTCCCACGGCGTTATTTCTCCGCGGCAAACTCGCGGGTCCGTATGAACGTCGCATCAGCATCGTAGGATCGCGACGCATGACAAGTTATGGATACGCTGTAGTCCAGGATATGGTCGGTGTGCTTTCCCGTGCAGGTCTCACGATTGTTTCTGGCCTTGCGCTCGGCGTGGATGGCGCATGTCACGAACAAGCGCTAGCCTACAACGCCCCCACGATCGCAGTTCTAGCAGGAGGCATCAATGACCAAAACATCGCGCCCAAAACGAACGCACATCTTGCGAAACGCATTTTAGATTCCGGATCTGCATTGATCTCCGAGTATCCTCCTCTCACCCAACCACGTCCGGAATTTTTTGCGATTCGGAATCGATGGATCGCGGCCTTAAGTCCCCATCTCTTAGTCATTGAAGCAGCGAAAAAATCCGGAGCGTTGATCACCGCCGACCTTGCACTCAATGCTGGTCGTGAGGTGTGGGCTGTTCCCGGAAATCTTACATCTCCGCAATCTTTCGGCACCAACACCTTGCTGCGGACTGGCGCGCATGCTGCTGTGATTGCACAGGATATCTTGGATGCGTACGGTATTACCGAGACTTCGATGCCCTCTTCAGCGCTCGGTCAACAGATTCTCCAATCCATCCCAAAACCAGGAATCACACTGCTCCAGCTCGCCCGCACACTTGGGATTTCCGAGACGATTTGCGCGCGCGAATTAAGTCGACTGGAACTCTCTCAACACATTGAAATCGAACAAGGGATCATTCATCGCGCTTGACACATCACAAAAAAAATCGTTATGGTAAGTAGGATTTTTATGGGAAAGACCCTCGTCATCGTCGAATCACCAACCAAAGCAAAAACCATTCAACGCTTTTTGAAAGGCGATTACCGCGTGGAATCGTCGTTTGGTCATGTGCGAGATTTGCCCAAAAGCACGCTGGGCGTGGATGTCGAACATGACTTTCTACCAAAGTACATCGTGCCTATGCGTTCCCGAAAACATGTGCAAGAATTAAAAACTCTCGCAAAAAAATCCAGTAGCGTGTTATTTGCAACAGATGAAGACCGCGAAGGCGAAGCCATTAGTTGGCACTTGGCAGAAATTTTAGGGATTCCACCTGACAAAGCCGAACGCATTGTCTTCCATGAGATTACCAGCCGCGCGATTCAAGAAGCACTTAAAAAACCACGGCCCTTGGATCTTCACTTGGTAGATGCGCAACAAGCGCGACGCGTTTTAGATCGATTGGTCGGATACACCTTGTCGCCATTTTTGTGGAAAAAAGTTGCGCGCGGATTATCTGCAGGTCGTGTGCAATCCGTTGCTGTTCGGTTGATTGTGGAACGTGAGCGGGAACGCCAAGCATTCAAAGCGCAAGATTACTGGACGATCGAAGGATTGTTCCATCCAGAAAATGCAACCACAACATTCCCTGCGCGGCTATATGCGATCGCAGGAAAGACCCTCGAAAAACTCGAAATCGCATCCCAAGAAGCTGCCACGGAGATTCTTTCAAAACTTCGTGAGTCGGCATTTCATGTGAGTGCAATTACAAAAAAAACCATTGCGCGGAAACCTGCTCCACCCTACACCACCAGCACCTTGCAACAGGACGCGAACCACTTGCTGGGATTCTCCAGCAAACAAACCATGTTACTTGCCCAGCAGTTGTACGAAGGTGTGGATTTGGGACCGCAAGCGCGCGTGGGATTGATTACGTACATGCGTACAGACTCCGTGAATCTTGCAAAAGAATTTGTGACAGAAGCACGCACCCAGATTTCCCGCACATTTGGAAAACCCTTCATGCCCGAGGCACCGCGCGAGTGGGTCACCAAATCCAAATTGGCTCAAGAAGCGCACGAAGCCATTCGTCCAACATCGGCCATGCGTAAACCCGATTCTATGTCTTCGTATTTGTCTCCCCAGCAACTCAAACTGTACACATTGATTTGGAATCGCGCTCTCGCATCGCAAATGGAAAATGCAAAACTTGCACGCACCGCCGTAGATATTGTGGATGGAAGTAACGGCTTCACGTTCCGGGCAAACGGATCCACGATTCTGTTTCCGGGATTTTTAACGTTATATCCAAGCTCGATCAAAGAAACATTATTGCCAGAGCTGAACGAGGGCGACAAGATTTCCGCGGAACAGATCACCGCAGAGAAGCACACGACCGAACCACCTGCGCGCTTTACCGAAGCCATGTTGGTTAAGACATTAGAAGAAAAAGGAATTGGCAGACCGTCCACGTATGCACCGACCATGTCCACGATTCAAGAACGCGGTTATGTCACGCTAGAAGAAAAATGTTTTGCGCCCACGGAAATCGGTATGCTCGTAAACGACGTCTTGGTCGAACACTTTCCCGACATCGTTGATTATGATTTCACGGCAAACCTCGAAGACTCACTCGACGCGATTGCTGGAGAAGGTCGGGAATGGATTCCGATTATTCGCGATTTTTACACCCCCTTCAAACAGCGGATCACCGAAAAAGAACAGGAAGTTTCAAAAAAAGCATTGACCGAAGAAGCAACATCCGAGGTGTGCGAAAAATGCGGGAAACCCATGGTGATCAAAATGGGTCGGTTTGGACGGTTCCTCGCGTGCACGGGATTTCCGGAATGCAAAAACACCAAACAGTTGAGTAAAAATGGTGAGATCGAACCTCCGGAGACAACCACTGAAACGTGCGACAAATGCGGGAAGCCCATGGTCGTAAAAATCGGACGGTTCGGAAAATTCTTGGGATGCTCGGGGTATCCCGATTGCAAAGGAATCAAAAAAATCGAAACCACCACGGGCGTACGATGTCCGCAATGTAACAAAGGAGACATTGTCGAGAAACGTTCCCGTCGCGGGAAAATGTTCTATAGCTGCAATCGCTATCCCACGTGTAAATTCGCGTTGTGGTCTCGGCCAACTGGAAGCACGTGCCAGACGTGTGGTAGTCTAATGGTGCAGAAAAATCAGCAATCCGAAGCTCGATGTTCGAATCCCGAATGTGTAGCGTCTCGGGCCACGGAAAAATCTCCAACTTCGTCTTAATCTTCGTCATTTGTGCCAACGCATCTTTCCATCCAGGATCTCGTGGACGTTTTAAAGCATCGCGATGACATCAACATCGACAATGTGTTTTTGGCGTATGAATTAGCAGATGAAGCCCACGGTGGAAACGTTCGTGAATCTGGCGAGCCGTACATCCAGCACCCGCTCCACACCGCCATGTTGCTCGCAAAACTTCGCATGGATGAGGACACGATTATCTCCGGACTTCTTCACGATGTTGTCGAGGATTCTGGCGTGTCGCTCGACACGATCCGAGAGACGTTTGGTCCCGATGTTCACCATATTGTTTCCGGAGTGACAAAATTAGGATTACTGAAATACCGCGGTGTAGAACGCTATGTAGAGAATCTGCGTCGCATGTTCGTAGCCATGGCAAAAGACATTCGTGTGATCATTGTAAAGTTTGCTGACCGCATTCACAATCTCCAAACACTCGATTCTTTGCCCGAGGAAAAACGACGTCGCATTGCGCTCGAGTCCTTAGAAATCTACGCGCCAATTGCAAACCGGCTGGGCATTGGCACACTCAAAGGCATGCTCGAAGATTTAGCGTTTCAACACATTGATCCGGAAAACTATCAGTGGGTCAAACAACAAATGGATACGCTCGTAGAATCGCGTCAAGAGCATCTCGACAAGATGATTTCTGAAACCAAACAGATTTTGGAGAGCGCGAACATTCCGTATCGTTCTGTGCATGGCCGCATTAAACGCGTCTATAGTTTGTATCAGAAACTCCTTTCGAAGAATAAGAACTTTACGGAGATTCATGATCTGATTGCCGTGCGTGTCGTTGTCGAGAATATTCACGATTGTTATGCGGCATTAGGAATTCTTCACGAACGATGGAAACCTCTAAAAGGACAGATTAAAGACTACATCGCTGTTCCCAAACCTAATGGCTACCAATCGCTACATACAACTATTTTCTGCGATGATGGGACACGGATTGAATTTCAGGTCCGCACGGAAAAAATGCACTACGAAGCAGAATATGGAATTGCAGCGCACTGGAATTATATAGAATCTGGTAAACCGCAACGCGGATCCGCGATTTCGAAACATAAAATCGAATGGCTCAATCATCTGCTTGAGCTTCATGAAGAAGTCGAGGACGGTGAGGAATTTTTAGAGTCTGTCAAACTCGACATTTTCAGCAATCGCATTTTTGTCTTCACGCCCAAAGGCGATGTGATCGATCTCCCGGAAGCCGCGACACCCATTGACTTCGCGTATGCGGTGCACACCAGTATTGGAAATCACTGCGTCGGCTCCAAAGTCAACGACGCCATCGCACCGCTGGATCGAAAGCTCCGAAGCGGAGATGTCGTAGAAATCCTGACTGACAAACGCCGGTCGGCGCCGAATGAAGATTGGTTACGATTTGCGCGGGCACGCTCCACCAAAGAACATATTCGACAAGCTCTCAACTCTGGAAGTGCGAATATTAAGACGATGCATCCGGTGTCGAAGAAAGCGCGTCCAGTAACGCATTGAGTTCATCCCGCAGTTCAGAGAAACTTCGTGTTCCGGAAAACAATACTTCTGAACGATTCACGAGCGCGAGCGCTTGCACGATCGACGTGGTTGCGTCATCACGTTCTTCTGTGGGAAGCCAACCGTGATCCACATCCCATCGAATGCGGGTGGCGATATTTTGTGCAACTTGCGCAGGGAGAAACGGATTTTCCGGCGCAAGGGATAACAGCGTTCCTAGCAACGTGCCTATATCTGCGTCATACTTTCTCTCGGATTGTAGCTCTCGAAGTTCTGTTAACAACCGCGCTGCTTCCAGTTGAACCAATGGATCGCGACCAAATTGCTGGGACATGACACGAACCTGTTGCTCAAGTTCTTGGGTTCCTTGATCCAACGGTAGTGTCTGCTGTTGAATAGCAGCAAAAATAATGCGTGATTGTTCAACCACATTTCGGGATGAGGTCGGGCTCCCAGCTAATCGCTGTTGGGATTGTTCGAGCAATGCTTGTGTCACAGAATCGTTTTCTGTAGCTCGAAAATTCGAAAGAAATCGATCTGCTTGAAGAGTCTGAACACTAATCACACTCGTTGCCGCGATCAATAAAATCAATACTCCGGAAAAAATACCGACCCCAGCCAGAGGCAACGAAATCGGAGATTCTACTGATCGATATTGAGACCAGAGTACACCCGCGATCATCCAATAGACGATCATCAAACTTTCAGAAAATGGAACACTGAATGCGGCAATGATCAGCGTAATGGAAGCGGAGCATAGTAAACGGAGATGCATCGGAGCAGATCCATTCGAGGAACGGAACAGGGCAACAAGTGGGGCAATCAAGAGCATTCCTAGACCCAGCGTTCCGATCGCCCCAATGGTTGAGAGCCAATGCGTCCACAGGCTACCCGAGGCGGAAAAAATCACGGGGTTCTCCGATACTGTATACACACTTGCAGGTGCGAGTTTAACAAAAACGGGCTGAAATAATTCATACCCCTCCCCCATCCAAAAATGTAACGAGAGGGCGCGGACAGCAATGGACCACGCATGCATCGGATCCAAGATCACATCCGGTGCAACCGGCAAGCCCGCAATGCGAAGTAGCGGAAATGCCCACAGCACAATTCCAATGACCGAAAGCGCTGTAAACAATAGAATAAGCCCTGACTGCGGCTGCTGTTTCCGCAGTAAGACCACACAAATGATACTCATCACCGCAAGCAGTGCAAAGACGGTGGAGGAATTGAGGAGCACCAGTGCAATACATGACACCACGATTGCCGCGATCGCCAACCATTTCTCTGCCACACGAATACGTCGACTAGCCGCAACATCGTAATCAGTCAAGAGGTACAGTGCCAGTGGAATTGCAAGAACAAATAAAACGCCGGACTGTAATGCGAGCGGCGATGCGAGTGTGGAGGCAGTTTCATATCGTCCGACAAGATCGGAAATCACCGGAACAGAAAACTTCCGCAACAGAAGATCAAGCCCAACAATCAACATGCCAGCTACATATCCGCGAAGAACCCATCGCAAATTCTGCGAGCGCGATTCTTCATTCCAATATACCCATGCAAACAAGATGCCAAACAGCATTGTAAAGATCGTCGACGATGCAACAACGCCATCGCCGAATAGACTTGTAAAGAGATCCGGTGTTAGCAGTGCAGCAATAATAAGAACTCCAACCATCGCAGCAAACAACAGTTGCCACTTCGTGTGAAGAAGATGCGCGGACCGTTCGAGAATCCATTGCGCAACAACCGTTAACAGATACAGCGAAATCGAGAACACAAAAATCAAGAGTTTGGACCGTTCCATTCCCGCTGTACCTGGAATCGTTAGTACGATCACAGAAAACGGAATAGCAAACAAGAAAATCGATCGCAGGGTTGAAAGAATGGTTTTAGCGGTTGCGCGAGGTTGCGATGCGTTGGATGATTCCATGGAGTTCTTCTAGTGAATAATAGCGCACACGAATTTCCCCCTTACCTCCTCGATCTTGAATCGAAACCGTTGTTCCTAATGCTTCCTCCAATACTTCTTCCTTAGAACGTAAATTCA
>CAZOCX010000045.1:0-7324 GCA_964578475.1 uncultured Gammaproteobacteria bacterium
TCTTACCACTTCACTTTGCCGAGGATGCGGTTTTTATACCATTCTGCTTCTTTGCGCAGCCCGACTTCGAGCGATGTAGTGGGGTTATAGTGGAGGATGCGTCGAGCTTTCTTGATATTGGCGAATGTTCGCAATTGGTCTCCGGCACGTTTCGGAACCCGTGTGAAGTTTGCTTTTTTACCCAAAATATTCTCCAGGAGTTGAATCGCATGGCCAGTCGTGAATTCATGGTCCCATCCAATGTTGAAAATTTCTCCTCGGACAAGATCTAGATGCTCGAGGACCGTGACAAAGGCATCGATCACATCTTGAATATACGTAAAACTGCGTAAATGGTGTTCGGAGCCTTCATACAGGGGAAATGGGATATCTTCGAGAATACTTCGAATCACACGCGGGAAGAGTTTATCCGGCCGCTCGCGTTCTCCGTAGATCGAGAATAGCCGCAATGAGCACGCGGGAAATCCTTGGTCACGAAAATACCCGAGCGCCAACTGTTCTGCGCACAACTTGGTGTCGCCATAGTAGGACGAGGGTTTTGCAGCTGCATCCTCCGGATCGGTTGCTTGCGATCCATACACCGATGATGTGGATACAAAGACGAACATTTTAAAATTGGGGAGTTTCCGCGCAACTTCCAAAAGCCGATAGGTTGCCGTGATATTATTGCGGACATACAAATCAAATGGATCTTTTTCCGAAACCCCGGGAAGTGCCGCAGCATGGAAAATAATTTCTACACCCTTGCACGCGTCGGAAAAATCGTCGGTTGCAAGATCCAACGGGTAAATCGTCGCACCAGCCTTTTTGACATCCTCGGCGTTTAGTTCTTTTAGAACGCGGGGATAAAATTCGGTAAAACAGTCGATTCCCACGACTTCATGCCCTAGGGAACGAAGTCGTTCTGCGAGGTGGGAAGCAATAAATCCCGCTATTCCGGTTACTAAAATTTTCATAAGGATGTCTTAAGAGTGCAGTCATTATAGGCAGGATTCTTGAAAAAGGAAAGACGGATTGACAAGGGAATTCGCTTCAGAGTATAATCCCCCCCAGGGGGATTAATAATCAAATTCTATGCACGATCATCAAGCGCCACAACAAAAGATTCTTCATCGCGTTCGGATTCTCCAAGGTCATTTGCGGGCTGTAGAGCAAATGATTCGGGAAAACGCGTATTGTGTAGATATTATCCATCAGTCCATGGCCATTCAAAAGGCATTGAAACGTCTGGATATGGTGTTGATGAAGAACCATCTGGAAGGGTGTGTAGTGGATCAAATTCAACAAGGCAAACAAGAGAAAAGTATTAAAGAATTGCTTCGACTTTACGAAATGAAATAATTTAACATATTGTTAATGATTCTATGACCAAACATATCTATCCCATCGTTGGAATGCACTGCGCCTCATGCAAAGCCGTGATTGAACGTCGCGTAAAAAAACTTCCTGGAGTTGGGGATGTTTCTGTGAACGTCGCGTCCGAGCGAATGGCTGTGGAGTATGATGAACGGGTATCCGTCGCAGATCTTCAGCGCGCGGTTGCATCGGCCGGAGAGTATCAGTTGGTTGACCAAACGAATGCTGCCCCCACAGACCCGTCGCACGGGTCCATGTCACACGAGTCTCGCGGCATGTCGATGTCCGCTCATGACCACGCGGCCATGATGAAAAAACAAGATTATGACGCGTTGAAAAAGACCGTCCGCTGGACTGGTCTTACTGCGGTATTGTTTATTTTTAGCATGACCTGGGGATGGATTTCAGAATTCGGAAAACTTCCCATGTTGACGGAAAGTTTTGGCAATCTAGCGGTTCAGTATGGCGGTCAAGTCGTTAATCTTTCACTCTTTTTCCTCCTTCAATTTTTGATTGCCACTCCGGTATTATTCTGGGGAGCTCGTCGCATTTTGCGATCGGCATGGACTGCGGCAAAAGCGCGGACATCCAATATGGATACGTTGATTACTCTTGGCATCGTTGTTGCCTGGGGGTTTTCTGTTGTGGTCACATTCGCACCCCAACTCATCAAAGGCGTATCCGAGAATGTTGATGTATTTTATGAAGCGACCGTTATCATCACATTTTTTATTCTTTTGGGTCGCCTTCTAGAAGCACGTGCAAAAGGACAAGCGAACGATGCGATAAAAAAATTACTCGAACTCCAAGCGAAAGACGCGCGTGTGATTCGGAATGGAACAGAAGTGAGAGTGCCGATTGATCAGGTGGTTATCAATGACATTGTCATCGTCCGCCCGGGTGAAAAAATTCCCATCGACGGGGTGATTATGAAAGGATCGTCTGCGATTGATGAATCGATGGTTACGGGTGAATCGATTCCTGCCGATAAAACCGTCGGAGATGCGGTCGTGGGCGCGACGATCAATAAGTCGGGATCCTTTCAATTTAAAACAACCAAGGTGGGGAAAGATACCATGCTGTCTCAAATTATTCGCATGGTGGAAGAAGCGCAATCCAGCCAAGCACCCATTCAGAAGTTGGCAGATTATATCTCGAGCATTTTTGTACCGGTTGTGATCATTGTAGCATTGCTTGCCTTCACCTTCTGGCTCTTTATTGCGCCAAATTATGGTTGGATTCCAGAAGCTACAACGCCGCTACAGCTTGCGATTTATATTGCAACCACAATTCTCATCATTGCATGTCCATGCGCACTGGGGCTTGCTACACCGACTGCCATCATGGTGGGAACAGGAAAAGCAGCGTTGCACGGCATTCTCATTAAAAACGCAGAAAGTTTGGAAACTGCGCATCGTCTAACAACGATCGTCTTTGACAAGACTGGCACGCTAACGCATGGAAGGCCTGAAGTCGTCGGAGTGCAGGTATTTGGAATTTCAGAATCAGAACTGTTGCAACGTGCGGGATCTGCCGAACATGGATCCGAGCATCCGTTGGGAGAAGCCATTGTTCGCGCTGCAGAGAGTAAAGGATTACATCTCGACCCCGTTTCAGATTTTCGAGCGATTTCAGGGAAAGGAATCGAAGCGCGCGTAAACGGGAAGCGTGTTGTGATTGGGAATGCAAAGTTAATGCGGGATGAGAAGATGGAACTAGAGGACATCGATGCAGAATTATCGAATATCGCAAGACGAGGTGAAACTCCGATGGTGGTTGCTCTGGATGGAAAAATTTCCGGAATCATCGCCGTTGCGGACACAATCAAAGAATCATCCAAAGATACGATTGCACAATTACATCGCATGGGAATCGAAGTGGTGATGATGACCGGTGATCATCGCGAAACCGCAAATGCGATCGCCGAAGAACTCGGGATCGATCGAGTACTCGCAGAAGTACTCCCGCAAGATAAGGCAGCAAAGATCAAGAAGTTGAAGCAGCAACGTCCGAGTCGCATGATTGCCATGGTCGGAGACGGAATCAATGATGCACCGGCGCTTGCCCAAGCCGATATTGGCATTGCTATGGGAACGGGCACAGACGTGGCGATTGAATCCGGAGACATTGTACTTGTCAAAGGTTCGCTGGATAAGGTTGTGTCAGCGATTCAACTTTCCCGCCGGACGATGCGTGTGATTAAGCAGAATTTGGGCTGGGCGTTTGGGTATAACATCTTAGGAATTCCTGTAGCGGCAGGGATTCTCTTCCCGCCCCTCGGATTGTTGCTCTCACCCTTGATCGCAAGTGCAGCGATGGCGTTGAGTTCTGTGTCGGTCGTCACGAATAGTCTGCGTTTGAAACACGGGGGTGTTTAATCGTGGTAAAATAACGTGTGGAGGGTACATGGCTATTTCGATTGCGCGGAAAAATTTGTTGAATGAAAAATTGCGACTCCTGATTAGTGTTGGGGGCGTCGCATTTTCCGTAATGTTGATCCTCATCATCCTTGCGCTGTATCGTGGTTGGAATGAGAAGCTGGGGCGTTATGTCGAGGAAGTTGATGCGGATGTTTGGGTTCTCCAAAACGGAGCGTCCGACATGTTTCATTCAACTTCGATTTTTCCAGTAACGCTACTCGACCAACTTCAGACTATTGACGGCATTGAACGTGTCGATGCATTGATTGGCCGTCGGCTTCCGGTGAAAAATGGCGATATCGAGGCCATGATGATTCTCTTGGGATACGATCCAGAAACAGGAGTGGGCGGTCCATTGGAAATCGTAAATGGGTCCACACCAACGTCAGGAGAAATCATCATTGACGAGGTGTTAGCAGGGAAATTTGGTCTGAATGTCGGAGATCCGATCGAGATCATGGATCGGACATTAACCATTTCTGGGATCAGTCGTGGTGGAAATGTTGTGACATTTCAGTATGCATTTGTGCCGATGGATGACGCGCGCAGCATGATGCAAATGACAGGGCTTACGAATTATGCGCTCATCAAGTTTTCTTCTGGCACGAATCGCGATCGTGTAACTTCCGAGATTGAAGAACAGATTCCAGAACTGCATGTGCTCACGAAATCCGCGTTTGCGGATAACAACCGGAAACAAATCATGGAAGCGTTTTTACCGATCATCAAAGTCTTAGTCGTTATTGGATTCATTGTTGGGCTAGTCGTCATCAGTCTCACCATTTACACTGCAACGATTGAAAAAAGTCGAGAGTATGGAATGTTGAAAGCGATCGGCGCGAAGAATCGTCATCTCTACGGAATTATTATCCGTCAATCAACGATCGCAGGACTGTTGGGGTTTGTTGTTGGACTTGGACTCACGTTCCTTTCTGCAAATCTCGTCTTTCAAATCGAACCGAGCTTCGTCACGTCGATTGTTGCTCGGGATGTGGGCATGGTGTTTGGTTTTACTCTTTTGATGATTCTTCTTTCCGCCTTTATTCCGATCCGTCGAATTGTGAAGATTGACCCCGCCATTGTATTCAAAACATAACGCATGAAAACCCTTCGCGTTCACAAGTTAAAGAAAATGTTTGGAGCAGGACCGACGGCTGTTCTCGCAGTTCAGGATGTCTCGTTTGAAGTAGATGCCGGCAGCATTGTCTTGATTATGGGGCCGTCGGGGTCTGGAAAAACAACACTTCTTTCGATGATTGGGGGGCTGCTCACGCCGACATCTGGCTCTATTCATTTGAATGGGAAGGAAATAACCGGAGTTCCTGAAGCGCAATTGCCAGATATTCGCTTACGTGAGATCGGGTTTGTCTTTCAATCATTTAATTTATTTCAGAATCTTTCTGGGATCGAGAACGTTCAATATGTCGGCGAACTCGCAGGACTGTCATCGAAGATCGCTCATCAAAAGGCAAAAAAGTTATTGACAGAACTTCACATGGAGAAACGTATGCACGCACGCCCTTCAGAACTGTCGGGGGGTCAGCAACAACGCGTATCGATTGCGCGTGCATTGATGAATGACCCGAAATTGATTTTAGCAGACGAGCCAACAGGGAATTTAGATTCCAAATCTGGGCATGAAGTCATGATGTTGTTTCATAATATTGCAAAAGATGAGGGGCGAAGTGTGGTGATCGTGTCGCACGATCAACGAATCCATGACATCGCAGATCGGACGCTCTGGATCGAAGATGGGAAACTTTCGGACGCACCGATTGAGAGTGGGAAACTTGTGAAAGATCCGGTGTGCGGCATGCACGTGGATCGGACTTATACGCCATTTAAAATTGTGCGAAAGAATAAAACCATCTTTTTTTGTTCGGAAGATTGTAAAAAGAAATTTTTGGATCTGCGATCATAGGGTTAGACTTTCGCATGGAGGCAAAAAAAGAATCCATACGAGAAAGGGGTGAAGCTTTCTCGTATGGGTGGGTTGGGCGTTGGAGTGGAAAGAGGGGTGGAAGAATAGCTCACGCCCAGGTCGCAACTCCGAGCACCCACTCGAGCAGCGCGAGACGCACCGGCAGACCATTGGCTGCCTGCCGAAAGTACGCAGCGCGCGGGTCGTTGTCGCACTCCGGCGTGATTTCGTTCACGCGCGGGAGAGGGTGCATGAGGATGGCGTCCGGACGCATCCAGGCCATCACGTCCGGAGTGATCGTGAACTGTCCCTGCACCCGGCGGTACAATTCGTCTGCATCGCGCGCAAGCTGCGCGTCCGAACCCCCGGTTCCGCAAGCTTTGAGCATGCTAATGAGCCGCTCCTTCTGCACACGGGTCCAGTATACGACATGCGCGCCGCGGAGAACATCGGAAAGCGTGTGTGATCCTCTGGGGATCTCGATCAGTCCGCTAGCGTAGTGCTTGTTTGGCGGCGTTTCGCGCTCATGAGATCGGATGACTGACGGCTCACTTGGGGAGACTTCCTCGAAATCCACTTTGTGTTCGACGAGATGACGCTTGATGTCATCTCCGATCCGGAGCTCAAACGGCGACACGAACGTGATTCGGACTCCCTTGAATTTCGACAGCAGATATGCGAGCGAACGTGCGGTGCGACCGTTCGCGAGATCTCCGCCAATCACGACATGGAGGTCATCCAAACGATCGAGTTCACTCCAAATCGTGTAGAGGTCAAGTAATGCCTGTGTTGGGTGCTGACCATTCCCGTCACCCGCGTTGATCACCGGGACCGTGCTCACAGCAGCAGCGCGTTCAGCTCCGCCAGCTTCGTGATGCCGGATAATGAAGACGTCCGCGCCATAGCCACACAGCACGCGAATCGTGTCTTCGATCGTTTCGCCCTTGACGGCGGACGAGAAGTCATGAGCGTTTTCAGTCGAAAGCACAGTCGCGCCCGCATATGTTGCCGCGGCTTCAAATGACAGCCGGGTACGCGTTGATGGTTCGTAGAACAGCGTGATTACGCGATGATCGGAAAGCAGTTCAGACAGCGTCTCTCGGTCCGTCACATCCGTCGAGCGCACAAGCGAAGAAAGTTCCCACGCTCTTTGGAAGAGCGCCCTGAGGAACTCTACAGAGAATTGTTGCGAACGCAGTACATGTCGGAGGGCCGATACTTCTTGCATCTTTGTTTACCTTTCAATGTGCGGGTAGACCTTCTTGTCCGCCTTGGGCGGACGAAGAAGGATAAAAAAATACCGCCCTAGGGGCGGCGTTCAGAGAAACAGAGACGACACTGCGCGGGTTGCGCATCGTTCCTCTCTGTGCGGTGTTGTAGTTTGCATTTCATACACCATCAAAAAGTTTACGCTTCAATTTTAACGATGTCAATGGTTTAACAGGGACGGTCCCTAGAGAGGGACCGTCCCTGTTGCATTGCAAAACGTTACCATTGGATTACAATAATAGTAGAGAAATTCTTCCCGTTCTTTTTATTAACCTCGGAGGTGCCTTATGGCACATTTGCCGTTTTCTGCTTCTACGATGGATGCTTTTCCACGAGTACCGCGAGGGCTCGTGCGGGA
>CAZOCX010000046.1:0-6936 GCA_964578475.1 uncultured Gammaproteobacteria bacterium
GGCACAAACGGCATCCGAAATGCCGATAAAGCTATTTTTGAGATGAGCTCTAGTTTCCTCATTACCTTCTCTATCTCTGTGGTATGAATAACAAGGTTTCATTAGTGACACTGAATTTCAACGGGAAAAAATTTCTGGAGCCGTTGCTCCATAGCTTACGTGAACAAACTTACTCTCCTGTAGAAATCATCGTGGTGGATAACCATTCGACCGATGGTTCAAGGGAGTTGTTGCAATCGCGTTATCCGGATGTGAAATTAGTCGAGAACGCGACGAATTTAGGATTTGCGGGTGGAAATAACTCTGCCCTCCCCCATTGTACCGGCGAGTACATCGGCTTGATTAATAATGATGTAGTCGCAGATCCGCACTATGTAGAATTTCTTGTTGCAGCATTAGAGCAGCAGAATGCCGACGTTGTGGGATCAAAAATTTTATTTTATACACCGTTTATCACACTGCGATTTGAAACTCCAACATTCATTCCAAGCGAGAACAATCAAAGTTCGGATACCCGCAAATTGGGTTGTATGGTTGGGTCCATCTGCGTCGATAGCGTAGATTATCCGAAACGATTATTTTTAGATCAGACGTACGGAGAAGAACAAGCAGGGGAAATGACCTATCACTGGATTTCCAACAACGCTATTGTGAAAGTTCCGGTTGCTACACAGCACGAATCCGCAACCTTACGTATTCAACTCGCATCGAGCGATGCAATGAATTCCCCTCGTGTTCACATTTTCATCGGAGAGAACGAAGTATTTGCAGCGGAAATCTCCACAACATTCCGAGAATACGAGATTCCGTTATCCCGAGAACTCATTCATGACAACGGGCACTTTGTGATCAATAATGCTTCCTCCCGTCTAGATAAACACACAGGATCCGGCGGAGACGTTGGAATGAATGAGGATGATCTTGGACAATACGACACGCCGCACGAGGTGGAGACACTCTGCGGAGGAAGCATGATGATTCGGAAATCGATCATTGACCAATATGGATTGTTCGATGAGTATTTCTTCGCCTATTACGAAGACACGGATTTTTGCTGGCGTCTGAATCGGCTAAACAAAAAATTATTTTACGAGCCGCGTGCCGTGATGTATCACTATCATACCGGAACATCGAAAGAATGGTCACCACTGTTTCGCTTTCTGACATCGCGCAATCGATTAGCCATGATGTTGAAACATGCTTCCATTGGAGATGTTGCCCGCCAATGGGGGGAAGAGTACTACCGTGCGCTTCACTCTCTTGTTTATCGCGCATATCGTCTTCTTAAAAAACGTGTTCTTCACGGACCAGAAGACGCCAATGCAACAATTCGATTTCGCGTATGCTTGGATTTAGTTATGCATTTTCCTTCATTGGTATGGAAACGCCTTCGCTTTCCCCATCATCAAGCGCCTTAACCGTTTGTGTGTACGATGCGTACTTCAGTACCATGGGCGGTGGCGAAAAACACATGGCAGCCATTGCGGAGTTTTTAAGTCGCATTCCGTCTGTGCGTGTAGATATTGTCACGCACGCTGGAGAAGTTTCAGATCTGGAGCGATTATCAACAAAATTACGCGTCGACCTTTCGCGTTGTCGATTGCGATTCTTAAATGAACTCCCCTGCGACATTGAAACACTCTCGGAATCCTACGATGTGTTTATCAATGCAACACATTACAGCAGCGTGAAGCCGCGAGCCAAAAAAAATGTGTTGCTGTGTTTTTTTCCGATGATGCCAGAGCTGCGGAAACTTTCCCGTTCTCGCTTGTTCAAGCATTTGCTTCGATCACTGGATCAACATGATCGCATCCAACGCGAGAGTGGATTTTATTTCCGCGAAAAAATTGGGAAGTATTTTTCACGCGTATTTGGTCGCTGGACAGATCAACAATGTAGTTTCACGGTCAAGCAACCCGTTGCGGGAACATCCGCACGCGTTGTTGTTCAAACACTTCCCTTACGCACCACAGCATTGAGCAAACTTATCAAAGGAGTTACCAGCACAAACGGAACTGTTTCGTATCGTGTTCACAACAATACGATTCTCATCGACTATATTCCTGAAAAAGATTCCGATGCGTTGACACTAACCGTGAACCTCAAAAGTACGTTTCGCCCACGCAATACAGACACGCGAGACTTAGGCATCTTTGTCACACGCATCGTACATCGTCATTCGGGAATTTCCATTCGCAATCTGTTTCAGGCGACTGCATCACGATTATTCGAGTCACTACGGTATTACAATTATCTCGATTCGTACGACGTTATTTTAGTGAACTCTCAATATACGAGGGCTTGGCTGAAAAAATTATGGGATCGGGATGCTGCGATCGTCTACCCATCCGTCGACGTTGAATCCTTTACATCTTCTCCGAAGAAAAAAAATATTTTGTTGAGTGTCGGACGTTTTTTTGAAGGAAGCCACAACAAAAAACATTTAATGATGATTCGTGCGTTCAAAGAACTGTACCTCATGGGTCGATTACGCGGATGGGAATATCATCTTTGCGGAGGAACGCATCCGGAGCCTCAACATCAGGCGTATTTGAAGCGCATGCAGTTAGAGGCCATCGGATATCCGATTTACATTCATGCCGATATTCCTGCCACGGATTTGTTAAAACTATATTCGGATGCACAAATTTTTTGGCACGCAGCAGGATACGGAGAGGATGAAGAACGTGAGCCGGATAAATTTGAACACTTTGGGATTACCACGGTTGAAGCCATGGCCGCGGGGTGCATACCTGTGGTGATTGGCAAAGCAGGACAATTGGAAATTGTTCGCAATGACGTGAATGGATTCACATGGCAGACGCCGCAGGAACTTCAAGAACAAACACTCCGCGTAATTCAGTTGACACCCCAACGCAAACAGATTCTTTCACAACAGGCCATACAAAGTGCTTCACAATTCTCGCGAGAAGCATGTGAACAACAAATTCAACATGCTTTACAGCCCTTGATCCCCAACCTTTCATGAGAGAGTGGTACCAACGCTATCTCAAACCCCTGTTGCCGCGCTGGTGGATTCAGTGGTGCGTGCGACTCATTGAGACTATCACGCCATTTCGCGTACAGCAGACGAAACGTGTGCAAGAAACGTTTCGTCTTCCACGCGTTCTTCTTCCATTTCTGTGGATGCAGAGTTGGATTTCGTCTATTATTACAAAAACATCGACAACCATCTGCCCGCGTATTGCATTTGTACTCGATCCCGTGAGCGGAACTCGGGATGATGTGCTGCGCACGATCCATTCGATTCGACGACTCCGTGGTTCGTGGGTATTGATTCTCCCCTCTTCTTTTACGTCTCCGATTCCGCACGACAAGCGCATCATCCGAGTGGAAAATATTCAACAACCCTCCACACTTGCAGCATGTTTTTCCGAACACGATATCGATGTTGTGTGTTTTATTTCTTCTGGAATAATGCTCCTTTTGCATGCGTTACAACAAGTCGCTCATGCAGTTTCCCAACACCCCGAAACAACTATTCTCTATGGGGATTACGCTGTGCGATCCGGCCGCGTTGTAGGTCATGTGATCCATTTACCAAAGTACTTAAAATACTTTTTTGCGAGCGCGCCCTATCTCCCTTCTTGGTCTTTTATTCGACGATCATGCTGGGAACGTGCAGTAGACACATCCATGCGATCAACAAATCGCGAATCACTCCTCACACAGTGTGTTCATCATGTAGACCCGACAACGATTCTGCATCTCCCCTCGATCCTTGCAATCGCCAACGATCCCATTCGCACCCAAATGCAACCAGTGCATTATCCTCACAACACGCAAGCGCGCGTTTCCATGATTATTCTCACGAATCATTTTTCTGGACTTCTGCAAGCTGCTCTTTACAGCATCAAAAAAACAACTCAACAGCCCCATGAAATTTTGATTGTAAATAATACATTCGATGCGCGAGGAAATTTTCAACCAATTCCCCGTAATGATGCATCGTATACTGTTCTCGATTACCCTAGGCCATTCAATTTTTCTGCCATGAATAACTTGGCCGCGCGACATGCGAGTGGCGAGTATGTATTGTTCCTCAACGATGACACCGAGGCGATCCAACCGGGTTGGTTGGAGGCCATGGTGGACCTTGCCCTTTTACCAGACATTGGAATTGTGGGTGCGACTCTCCTTTACCCGGATTCTACGATTCAACATGCGGGGATATATCTTGCGCATCCACGGTTTGGGACGAGTTACTATCTGCACAAGCATTTGCTGGGCATTAGAATGGATGGATCCCGAGAGCCGGGATTCTTAAACATTCTTTCAAGCGTTCACGAAGTCGATGCGGTAACAGGCGCATGTCTCTTGATCTCAAAAAAAATCTTTAACCATCTCAACGGTTTTAATGAACGACTTGCTGTTGGGTATAACGATGTGGATCTTTGTTTACGTGCTCAAGAATCGGGATATGCCTGTGTAGTAACACCCAATGCAACGTTACGCCACCACGAATCCGTGAGTCGCAATGCATCCAACCAACCCGCGGTATACCGCCATCCGGAAGACAGTGCGTATTTTATCCAAAAATGGAAAGAACGGTTGGAACACAATCCTTCACTTCTTCCGGCTTCATTCCGACATCTCTAAATCTCTCGTTTAAATAAATTCTGCGACGCGTGGAATGGTTTTTCGATAGATCCAAATACTCAACGCGAAACACGCAGCCACAGTTCCTGCGAATACAAACCACTGCCATGAATCCGGCAAATGGTCATTCACTAATCCTTCTTTGGAGAAATGCACGATAAACGCAAGCGGGCTGGCTAAGATCGCTTGCTGGTTTGAAGCTGGCATCATGGAAAGAGGATAAATAATCGGCGTTGCGTAAAACAACACCAACACAATGACTTCCCAAATCATCGATAGATCTCGGAATCGAACTTGTAGCGCGGCGGTCGCGAGGCCAAAGCTTAAAATCAACACATAGAGAAAGACAACAAATGCAAAAAATGCCAAAACGCCTCCGAGGGAAGGCGTGAGGCCGTTGATGACAAAAAAAATAATGATGATCAACAAATTCATCAGAAATACGAGAGCGGCATTGACAGTCGCGGCAACAATAATGGTCCAACGCGGCACATAAATTTTCGTGACAAGCTGGGATTTCGCAAGCAACGAATTCATTCCCGCACCTGTTCCTTCGGCAAAAAAGTTATACAGCAAAATTCCGACCAGTAATTGCAAAGAATAAAACTCAATGCCTTGATTCCGTGGATTGAAGATCGAAGAAAAAACAAAATTTAGAATCGTGAAAATAAAGAGGGGTTTCAAGATCGCCCAGACATACCCTAGAACCGATCCTTGATAGCGCAATGTAAAATCGGTTTTCGCGAGCGCCCAGATCAGTTCTTTGTAATCTTCGTGATGACGGGATTTAACCATAGAAAATTGTTGCGATGTCTGCGCGATAATGACGAAACCACGATACGACTTCTCTTAACGGAACGACGCGTTGCTCCTGAATGTCTCCTCGTTTTTTCCACATGCGTGGGAAATTCCGAATCACATCCTTCCACGCACGAAGCACAATTCCGATAAGACCGCCTCCCGAGGCTTTCTTTGAAACATCCGCTGCTGCACCTTTCTTGCGCAACAGACTTGTCCCCAACACCATGTAACGGATCGGGATAAGAAGTAGCGTAGGAATCAACAAGAGTAACGGCAAATCTTTGATCATGCAATAATACCGATTCCGATGCACATAAAACGACTTGAAGGGTGATCGCTGCTTTCCTGTGCCGCTATGCACATGATACAACATCGAACGAGGAGTGTAATAGGACGAAAATCCCAGGAGTCGCAATCGCATGGCCATGTCCACATCTTCGTGGTACGCAAAATAGTCTTCATCAAAAAATTGGCCCTGCGCATCGCGAACGCGCTCTAAGGCCTGACGTGTGTAAAGCGAGGCGCTCGCAACAGCCCCAAAGATTTCTTCTTCACGATCATATTGCCCATGATCTGTTTCCCCGTGCCCGCGATTCAGTGCGCTCATGTCCCAAAAGATCTGCATCCCACTTCCGTCAATCTGATTCCGCTCAAAGGCATTGAGCATTTTTCCTTGGACCGCACCAACATTCTGATGCGATCGCGCGCATCGCACAAGTTCTTCGACACACGTTGGCTTGAGCTCGGTGTCGTTGTTGAGCGTGAAAATAAATTGAATTTCTGGATTCTTCAAAAGTTCTATGATTCCTAAATTATTCGGACGCGCAAATCCGGCGTTCGATGGCAGTTTGATCAATGTAAATTCCGGGAACTGTTCTTCCACATAGCGCTGCGATCCGTCTGTCGAACCATTATCTACAACAACAACTGAACACCCATAGGTTTGGGTTTTAATCGATGGAAGACATTTTTCTAAAAAATGCTTTCCGTTCCAATTCACAATGATGACCCCTACATCAGATGTTGATTTCATGAAGCTCCATCATTTTACGGATATGTCGAAATCTCACCGCAGTCCCGACGTACGTCGGGACGAAGGCGGATAGACTTGCTCTAATGTAGCAGCGGTATGTGCCCATGTCCAGTTGAGTGCACGCAACCGATTTTCTTCCCCCATCTGCGTACGTAATGAAACGTTTTGGCAAAGTATTTTAATGGCTTCTGCCAATGCATCTGCGGATTCGGACACGGCATACTGCGCTCCATCTCCCACATATGCGCGATTCGTAGGTCGATCAAAACATACAATGGGAAGACCTGCTGCCATGTAGTTTAAGATCTTTCCGCTGGATTGTTGCGTCAAACTATTTTTTGGATCTGCCGCAATGTCACATGTCGCTAAGAGTCTGGGTACATCATCATAATACAGTGGACTGATGATGCGGAAGCGATCCTTAAACTTTTGATGTTGAACCCACTCTCGAACGTGATCGTCAGGAAAACCTCCAATAATGA
>CAZOCX010000047.1:0-6850 GCA_964578475.1 uncultured Gammaproteobacteria bacterium
CTGTAATCTGAACAGCGTATGACAATCGATTCGGCGTTAATCCAAAAGCTCGCAATGCTATCCCGCATTCGCTTAACGGATGAGGAGATTACACGATACGCATCCCAGATGACCCGTATTGTTGAATACGTAGAGCAGTTGCAAGAGGTTGAAACATCCCACGCAACTCGCGTTCGACAAATTTCTGGTTTAGAAAATGTCACGCGAGAAGACTCACCAGAGCCCTACAAAGCAACAGAGGATTTATTGAATGCATTTCCTGAACGCGATGGACGTACGTTGAGCGTTCCCAATATTTTATGACGATTCGTGAATTTCAGGAAGCGCGTAAAAATGGTGCAACCATTTCCGAGCTTGTCACGCAGTTCCAACGCAAGATTGAAGAAAAAAATCCCCAACTCAATGCGTTTTTAACGACCACGTTTGAACAGGCCCAAACGCGTGCGCAGACTCTAGATCAACAATTCATCGACCATGTACTTTGCGGTGTTCCGCTTGCGATTAAAGATGTGATCCTGACAAAAGGAGTCCGCACTACGGCAAGTTCAAAAATGCTCGATCATCACACGGCGAGTTACGATGCACATGTCATAGAAGAGCTGAATGCCCATGGTGCAATCATGATGGGGAAAACCAACTGTGATGAATTTGCCATGGGTGCGTCGAATGAAAACTCTGCCTTTGGTCTGGTGCGCAATCCGTTTGACCTTAAGCGTGTTCCCGGTGGGTCCTCGGGCGGATCTGCTGCAGCGGTTGCTGCAGATTTGTGTGTGGCAGCATTGGGTACAGATACTGGCGGATCCATTCGTCAGCCCGCTGCGTTTTGTGGCGTGGTGGGGCTCAAGCCAACGTACGGTCGTGTGTCCCGCTATGGTCTAATTGCGCTGTGTTCTTCGTTTGATACGATTGGCCCGATAACCAAAACTGTGGAGGATGCGGCAATTCTTCTCGATACAATCGCAGGTTATGATTCCCATGACATGACCTCTGTTCCTAACGAAGTTCCTTCCTATGCGTCTCACTTACAACGCGATTTACGCGGATTAAAGATTGGAATTCCCAGCGAATATTTTGTCGACGGGATGAATCTCGAAGTCGAACAACGGATTCGTGATGCGGTAAAACAGCTAGAGCGTTTAGGTGTAGAGCCTGTTGAAGTGAGTTTGCCGCACACCAAATACGCGATTCCTGTTTATTATGTGATTCTTTCTGCGGAGGCGTCATCGAACCTCGCACGGTTTGATGGAATACGATACGGAACGCGTTCCACGGATTCACCGGAATCTGCCATGGATCGCTTACTCGATACCTATCTTTCATCGCGATCTCATTTTGGTCCGGAGCCGAAACGACGGATGATGTTAGGAAGTTTTGTGCTTTCTTCGGGGTATGCAGACCGTTACTACCACCAAGCGCAGAAAGTCCGAGCCATGATTAAAGAAGAATTTGATGCCGTATTCCAAAACGTAGATGTTCTCGTGGCACCGACCACTCCGGCAACAGCATTTAAGCTTGGAGAGCAGGTAAATGATCCGTTGAAAATGTATTTGGAAGATATTTTTACCTGCCCTGTAAATATTGCCGGTCTCCCCGCAATTTCGATTCCATGCGGAACAGCCTCAAAACTTCCTGTCGGGCTGCAGATTATTGGAAAGCCCTTGGATGAGCTAACGATTCTGCAGGTTGCATATCAATTCGAACAATCCCAGAAAGTTGCCAAGGCCTAAAGCCGCGTGATATACTACGCGTAGGAGTTTTTGTAATCATCTATGGCGGAAAAATCAAAAATCCTTTTAATCGAGGATGACACCATGTTGTGTGGAATGTATTCTGCGAAATTTGGTCGCGAGGGATACGATGTTCACACAGCGGATAATGGATCCGATGGTGTCCGACTTGCTCGGGAGATTAAACCGGACATTATTTTGCTGGACATTATCATGCCGAAAATGGATGGATTTGCGGCACTGAAGGAATTGCGAAAGAAAGAAGAAACCAAGAACATTCCTGTTATTTTGCTCACGAATTTGGGACAGGATAAAGATATTGAGAAAGGCAAAAAGCTTGGCGCTGATGATTACTTCATCAAGGCTAATCACACTCCGGCAGAAATTGTCGAAAAAGTGCGGGAGATGATTGCAAAGTAATCGGGGCCTCTTGAAAATTTTTTGGCGGTGCGTTACCGTAAAAGTGGTTTTTTATTAACCTTGGTATTTTTTGTATGTCCAAACATCCAAAGGAAGAGCGTACATTCGTGATGGTCAAACCGGATGGCGTGATGAAAGGATTAACCGGAGAAATTATCAAACGCATTGAGCAGCGCGGACTGAAAATTGTTGCGTTGGAAATGTTTCAACCCACGAAGCAACAAATTGATGAGCATTATCCGAAGAACGAAGAGTGGGTACACCGCTTAGGTGACAAGACGTTGAATACCTATGCGAAATTTGGATACGATGCGATCAAAGAATTAGGAACAGATAAGCGGGAGGAAATCGGACCGATGGTGCGGGAGTGGTTAGTGAATTACATGGTGTCTGCGCCGTTAGTGAAGATGGTGGTGCAGGGCGCACACGCGGTTTCGGTGACACGCAAACTCATGGGAGAAACCATGCCGGTGGATGCGGCGATTGGGACCGTGCGCGGAGATTTTTCTTCCGAGTCGCCAGCATTAGCTAATAAAGAAAAACGCGCGGTCATGAATCTTGTGCATGTGTCCGAGACAGCAGAAGAAGCCGAACACGAGATTGAACACTGGTTTGCACCGGAACAAATTCATGCGTACAAGCGTCTCGAGGATCATTTATAGAAAGGCCCGGTCCCCTTGGTGTGAAGCAAGGGGACGCGGGGTCTGGGGACGACCGTGAGCGACCAGATCAGGTCGTCGTTCTGCTCTCTGTCTCATCGGCGATTCGGATCTTGAGCTGCAGGTCCGACACAGTGTTTCTGGCAAGCGCGAGTTCATCGCTGCCGTGGCCGCGGACCATGTAGGTGTTCAGGGGACGCGATTCTAGCTGCCTGAGATGCTGTTTGGCTGCCTCTAGTTGCGCCTGAAGCTCTTCCATGATTCCTCCCCTAGTCGCGGTCGGTTCATACGACCGGACATTGGGCTGTGGGTGGGAGGCCAACGAGCCAAACGACTCATTCGCAACCCATTTCACAAACCAAAAAAACCGCGGTGAGCGGCTTCGATGCAAGGGCAGAATGTTCTCTGATTACGAAGACCGATCACCCATTGAAGGGGTGTTGCTAAAGAAGAAAAAGCTAAAGCATCGACTCGTAATCATACCCATACTTTAGAGCTTTTAGAATGCGCTGTCAACGCATGACTCTTTGGCGTAAATGCCCGAGGCGTTTATAATACAAGAATGCGAAAAGCTACACTCCTTCAACGATGGATTTTTCTTCTCAACCGTTCGCGATGTTTAGAAGTGCTGTTGGTTTTGTTGTTTTTTAGTGCATTTTCGATTCTTCTCACGTGGCCGCAGGTATTGCCGAGTGGCACGGTTCCGGGATTTGGAGGTGACGTCTTTCAGGTTTTTTGGAGACTGTATCAAGCCGAGGGAGTACGCAGTCTGCAAGACGTTTTTACCGAATGGGCGTTACGACCCAGTACCGCAACCGGAACATTAATACCCATCATAGGGGTCGAGGGAGCCTATAAACTCGCATGGTTTTTGTCGCATATTCTCTCCGGAGTTGGCATGTATTTCTTGGCCCTGCATCTCACGCGGCGTCGTAGCGCATCGCTCGTTGCTGCAATGATTTATGCGTTTTCTTCCTTTCACTTCGGTCGCAGTCTAGGTTTTTGGGGAATCATGCAGCAACAGTGGTTGCCATTTCTCACGCTGTCACTCATCCTTTTTTTCGAGCAATGGAAGTACCGGTGGATCATCGCTTCATTGGTGTTCGGTTGGCTTACCATCGAGGCAGAAAACCACTTAACGCTTGCGGCAACGCTGTTCGTCCTTCTCTTGTGTGTTGATCGAATGATTCGATACAGATCCGAATTACGAAAACACGGAAAAGAAATCATTTCTTCTATTGTGTTTCTCGGAATTTTTGGAGTCCTGATTTTATGGAAACACTGGGAAACGTTGAAGATTGTATTTCCCGACGAAAGTGCGTTTGAAATTTCTTTTGCGTGGACGTTGCGGGGGTCTAATGATTTACTCGCGTTCGTTGTACCGGCGTTCTTTCATCCGCTGGTGGGATCGTTCACCAAAGGTCTGTATGAAAATGTATTACATCAATCGGCGGTGAATACATCGTACATTGGAATCGTTGGTTTGATTCTTTCTGTTATTGCGATTGTTCATCGACGGAAATTTTCCGATGTAGGATTTTGGGCAATTACGGGGCTGATCTTTCTTATCTTGTCATTGGGTCCGATTCTGGAAATTGCAGGCCCGCTTCCGATTCAGATTCCACTACCGTATTATCTGTTACGTGAAGGAATTCCGTTGTTCCAATCTATTCGTGCGGTCGATCGGCTGTTTGTGATTTCAATGCTTGCGATTGCCGTGCTTTCGGGATATGGAATGTTCTATCTGTTGTCGCATGTTCGCAAGCGCACAAATCGTTTGTTGATGATGTCGATGATCGGTACGGTGCTGCTAATCGAATCCGTAGCATGGAACCTTCCGACTGAATCCACGGGTTACTCTTCATACTACGAAAACCTGCGTGAGGAAAACGTTCGGAGAATTTTAGAGATTCCGGGAAGTTCGAATTACACGTACGCTTCGCACGTATGGTACACATCTGTGATTCATGGAAAAATTGTCTACAATAATTTTGATTTTGCGCGGAAACTCGAAGGCACATTGGATCGTGAAAAATCCATGCCGGGTATTCGCGATGTTTTGTTCGCCGACGAAGAAACGGATTTTTCCCACTATGATGTGAATGATTTGTCATTTTTGGAACTTGCGCGATGGGCATTCAGCTATGAGCAGATTGATCGTGTGATTGTCGGGAAGGAAGCCTTTACGTATGCGAAATTTCCGTATCCAAAAGAAAAATATGCGCAATCCCGTCGAGTGCTCGAGGAAGATCTAGGACTTCTGCCGATCTATGAGGATGAACGACTCATCGCCTATGATACGTCGATCTTCGCTGGAAGTGAACATCGGGCAGAGCCACTGGTCCTTCCAATGCATCCGGGGTGGGATAAACCCGTTTTTCGAGGTGAGGAGCAACGTGTGATTCGCAGAAATGCACAAAACTCCACATCGATTCTCGTTGTAAATACGGGAGCAGTCCCTCAAAACGGACGCATTCGATTGCGTATGGAGTCGGATGTACCTCAATCGATCGAGATCCGAACACCAGATTCCACCCACGTCGCTCTTCTCCCCGATTCGGTCACCGACGTATTTGTGCCGTTCTCCCAGTTATCGAGCGGCGAAACATCCATCACGATCACTCTGTCGGGTGGAAAACGGACAGTTGCGTTGCAACAGGTTGATTGGCAATCCGAGGAAGAAATTGCATCTCAAACAAATCTGGATCTCAAGCTCGATTCCGGTCAAGTTGTGCGTTTTCCATTTGTCGACAATGATGTCACATGTACACGCTGTATTTCTGTCCGTGATTTACAAACCTATCCGCAGGAAGCCCCTTCGTCGAATTTTACGCAAATTCCATTACTCGCGGAACTTACGACACTTGCGAGTCCACATCCAACATCCACAGGTCGCAAACACGGCGTTCAACATCCGGATTATTATGTGCATGCACTATCCGACTTCATCCGTACAAAAGACATTTCATGGATTGCACTGGATCGAGTAGCCGTATCCGATGATGCGCTCCAAGCTTTTTCTTTATTCATGGAGAACTACCATCTCGGAGTTCGCACGTTCGATGATGAGAATGTTGTGGTGTTTTCTGTGAATCCTCCAACAGAGTTTCCATTGTTGTTTGTCACTGGAATGGGATGGGGAGACCGCGCGGAAAATTTAGGATATCCGTTATTCGGTACGCAAGTTCAATCCACGCTTATTGCAAAACAGGAAATAACACCAACGTTGGAATTTCGTCTTCGACGTACCGAAGAGTCGCCCATCCAATCCATGCGAATACACATTGGGTCGTGGATTTCGGATGCAATTCCAATTTCACATTCACTGAAAAAAAAGCAGATAGATCTGCCGCTGTTAGAACAAGGATCGCATTCTATGAAGTTCACATTTTTTAATGGTGCTGGTGAGCAAGTAAGTCCTCAAGAATCCGACCATGAAGTCTTTATCCGTCAATTGTTGTTTTCAGAACGTTTTTCCCAACCTTAGGGAAAAACAAAATTTGTCCACATGTTGTGCACATCCGAGGGGGTTGACCTATTCAGAGGAGGGGTTATGGTAAAGGTGAAGGCTCCTTTCATTGGTCAAGGCGTATTGGGTTCGACACGCTAACATTCATGGTGTCTCATCACTTCGAGGAATCCTTCCAACGAGTGTGTGACGCCTCTAACCATGATGCTGTCCGAACATGAGAAGGTGGGAACTTTCTCACAAGCTTGGCAGAATCAGGTATTTTAAAGCTTGGGATCCGCAATTGCCTTGGTCAAGGGGAGTTTTCATAGCGCCGTTTTCGTAAGGGGTAAGGCGTTTTTTTGCTCACCTAAATCTATTGGTATATCGGCAATCCCCCGTAGCCTTGGCGTAGGGGGATATTCCTTTTATGCTCTAACGAGGTTGAATCCCGTACGAGATTCAACCTCGTACCACATCGCAACCCTGTCGATCCTTCTCGCAATGACAAACTAGCCGTAGGTGGGTCTTCCTGATACCGATACCGGCGATAACATTCCTAGCGCGCGACGTGACTGGATTTCATACAGCGCGTA
>CAZOCX010000048.1:0-6807 GCA_964578475.1 uncultured Gammaproteobacteria bacterium
TTGCGAGCTTTTGGATTAACGCCGAATCGATTGTCATACGCTGTTCAGATTACAGGCAGAATATAGGTTCATGCAAGCCGTAGGATGCTTTTGTCTTTTACGGGACAGACTTATCCCCAAGGGACCGTCCCTCGGGTGGGACGGTCCCTCTTGACACCTTGACGTGAGGAAGGTTTTGGGTGTAGTTTATTGTTCGTTGCCGGCGCGCAGGAATCACCACGGAACCTCCGTGTAGGGATGGGGCTTAAGCGCAGCCTGCGCGTCGGCTCAATCTTCGGTGACCCTTTAGCTCAGCTGGTAGAGCGCCCCTACTCGCATTGGGGAGGCCGCGAGTTCAAACCTCGCAAGGGTCACCATCAAGTTCGGGCTCTAGTAGCTCAGCTAGGTAGACCTCCCCGACGTACGTCGGGGAGGTCATGGGTTCAATTCCCATCTAGAGTACCAACTTGAAAAGGGCCGGTAGTGTCTCGTCTCGCGGTTACGGGCGTTAGCCCCCACTAACCCGTTTAGACGCCCTCCCGAGGCGTCCCGCTCGAGACCGCTACCGGCCCCCTTATCCCTTTGTCGATCGCGCGAACCGTCGCTGATCGCCAAAGCATGCCGGAGTCTGCACCACAATCGCTCCCTGTGTCCCCCCGCAGGTAGCAAGCGTGCAGCTCCGGCACCTTTTTTATCTAGAGCTCCTCATTCTCCTAGAGGTTCGACTCTTTTACCCTCCTCCGCGAAGCTTCGGAGGGTTCCGCCCGACGAAGCGCTGTGGAGGGGGCCACGGCTGTAAAGCCGTGGGGCTCCACTTATATATTGTTCTTAAGCATAGACAAAAATTCTTTCTCCGAAAGAATCCGAACTCCCAATTGTTTTGCTTTCGCATATTTCGAACCTGGACTTTCACCTGCCACAACATACTGTGTGTTCCCACTCACACTTCCAGAAACTTTCCCTCCTTCTTTCACAATGCGGAGACGTGCTTCGTCCCGCGACAGGGTTTCAAGCGTTCCGGTTAAGACAAACGTCTTGCCCGCAAACGCTCCGGAGGCGCGGTATTTTGTAGTACGTAGCCGCACTCCAACATGATCCAATTTCTTTAACAAATTCGCAATGCGTGGCGTCTGAATTTCTGCAACAATACTTTCCGCAATTTTTTCTCCAATCCCTTCGATCGCTTGCAACTCCGGAACAGACCACTCACGAAGAATATTCCAAAGATCTAATGGTCGATCAATGCGCCGTTGCGAAATCTCGCGTGCGAGAATCAACGCATTCTCTGCTCCCACATACCGGATTCCCAAACCAAATAAAAAACGTTCGAGCGGGATCACGCGTCGCTCTTGAATCGATTGTACAAGATTTTCTGCTTTTTTTTCTGCAAAGCGTTCGAGTGGTTCGAGATCACCGGTCTTTAATGCATATAAATCCGCCACATCCGCAATGAGTCCGGAGTCGAGCAATTGATCAATAATCTTGGGACCTAAGCCATCAATATCTGCCGCGGACTTCCCAACAAAGTGATAAAATTGTTCGCGTGTTTTGGCAAAGCAATGAGAATTGGTACAGTAGTGAGCAACTTGTCCATCGTTCTTCGCAATCGGAGATCCGCAAACAGGACAAGTTTTTGGCATGTGAAACACGCGTTCCTTTCCTGTGCGAAGATTGGGCAACACCTTCACAATATCCGGAATAATATCCCCGGCTTTTTGCACAATGACCGTATCGCCAATCCGAAGTCCGAGTCGTGCAATCTCATCGGCGTTGTGCAATGTGGCGCGCGATACGGTTGTCCCAGCAACACGTACAGGCTTGAAAATCGCAACCGGTGTCAACGCGCCCGTGCGTCCCACTTGCACACGAATATCCGAAACAACGGTTGTGGCTTGCTCTGCCGCAAACTTATACGCAATCATCCACCGATCTGCCTTCCCTACACTTCCCAACCGTCGCTCTTGATCAAGATCATTCACCACCAACACGGCTCCATCGATCCCATACGGAAGTTTCACTCGTCGGTCTTCCCAATGCGATAAAAATTTCATGGCTCCGGAAATTCCCGAAACCCGCTCGCACCAGAAGGCCGCAGTTTTAAATCCCCATGCTACTAGGATCTGATGCGCTTCTTCATGGGTACGCTGTCCGACATCGGTCAAAATATCAAACACAATGGCTTCGAGTTTTCGCTCTGCGACTTTCGCAGAATCTAACTGTCGAATCGTACCTGCTGCTAAATTCCGTGGATTGGCATACGTGGTTTTTCCTTGTGCAATAAGTTCTGCATTGATGGCATCAAATCGTTTCCGTGACAACACGACTTCCCCACGCACTTCGATCACACGCGGATCCGATTTCCGCAGCTGAATTCGCAGGGGGATGGATTCGATCGTGCGTAAATTCTGCGTCACATCCTCTCCGACTTCGCCATTGCCTCGGGTTGCGCCTTGCACAAAAACACCATTCTCATACCGCAAAATAACCGCCAACCCATCGAGCTTTAATTCTGCAAAATACTGCATACGTTCCCCCGGCAGCAACTTTTGATTTCGCGTTTCCCACTGTTGTAAATCTTCTTCACTAAACGCATCTTGCAGCGAGCGAATCGGAGTCGTGTGACGAACTTTTTTGAATTCGGGAAGAGGCTTGCCGCCCACGCGTTGCGTCGGAGAATCCGGTATCACGAATTCCGGAAACTGATCCTCCAAATCCTGCAATTCTTTTTTCAACGAATCCAATGCAGCATCGGAAATCTCTATACGATCCTGCACATGGTACAGATATCGATGATGTTCAATTTCTTTGCGCAATTTCTGAATACGGATTTTTGCAGCGGACTTCGTCATAGCACAGGTTTTTGTAGCGGGTCGTCGGAAAAAAGTACGTACTGCAACAACGGTGTACTGGGCGTACGCCAGGGCGCAACCATGCGCTTGGTCCATTCCGACTCACCGTACTTCCCCGTAACCTCAATTTGAAAACTTGGTTCGATCTTGACGGGATTTCCAACATCATTTAATGGGACTAAGACGAGATTATTCACGGAACTTCCTAACACCTTGATTTGCACACGCGTGCCAACATTGGGATCTACACCGAGCGCGATCTCCACGCCCGACGCATCCGATGTTGTCAAAAATGTCCGATCCGTTGGCACAAGGTTTCCGTCCAAACCTGACCATGAAACCTCGACGCGTTCAAACCCGTCTGTGGGTTCCCACTGCAGCGCAATTTTAGAAAGGGGTTCGGAAAGCTGCTGATCAGAAGTAACTAAATCAACTGCCACTTGCTGATCTTCAACGATGTTCGCTTGGAATCGCGCAGATCCCTCAATCACATTCACATCCTGAACTTCTCCATCATGCTGAAATGGAACATCTAATGGGAGGGAAGAAAGTTTCGATGAGGTATCGGCAAATGTATCACGGTCGAATCGACTCTGCGTCAATGTCGCGAGTGCTAGTTCCATTCCCGATTCTGCAACATACTGCGCGGTCACGCCTTGGCTTGAAAATCGAATAACTCGCGTTCGCGAATTTAATGAAAATGTAATTCCAATTCCAATCGCGATAATTAATAAGAGAATCAAAATCGCGGTGATCAGTGTCGAGCCTTCGCGATAGCGCAATTTAACGTTCATATTGTCGCGTTGAGATTGTTGTTTGCACAAGGGACGTCTCTTCACCTTGCGATCCCGTCATCATCATGGTCACCCGGGGTTGTAGATGTGGTCCCGAACAATATCCTCCGACATTCGTCTGATCCGGCGCACATCCCAATGGCCCAGGGCGACATAATCCAACTGCTTCATCAAATGTACCGCCGGTAAAACAACCAGAAGACCCTGTTGGTGTGAAAAATGAATCCCAAGCTGGAGAAACGTAAAACTTCACATCAATAATCTCCGTATTGTCCGAATGAATGCGATCAAAATCCGAGGGTCGACAGATAGTGGGATCATTGAAGTCCGATGGGTCTGTGCAGATCGTATCTTGCGAACACACGCACACACCGATCGTATCGGTAGCGTTATTCCATTGATAGCGCAACTGATCATTTTCAGCATTTCGGAGCACAAGAAGCTGTTGCGGGTCGGTCAAGTCCAATGTTGCGTTAGCTCGATAAAATGCATAGTCGATTGCGCCATTGCGCACATCAAATGCGATCGTTTCTAACACATTTAATGTGTCTGTCTGTGCCCCGGCTACTGCACGCGTCCGACGTTGTTCTTCACTAAATTGGACAAAGGAAAATACCGCGGCTGCAATCACAACGATAAAAATGGACATGGCGACCAGTATTTCGAGGATCGTGAATCCGTCATTCACGTCGCTTCCTCGATCATGTAGTGTCCGTTCTTTAGTGCCGTGAATCCAAAAATTCGACGAGATGTGAAGTTCGGAAGACTTATTTGCGACCGAGCCGTACATAGACGTACGGTGAGAGAGCAAATTGTCAAAACCGGGTCCCCTACGAAATCTTGATTTCGTAGGGTGGGAAGTTCGAGCCCGAAGGGTCAAGAATTCAAGACATCGGGCTCCGCCCGATACCGAATTCTTGACAGCTCGCGAATTTATGGGTTCACGGTTCATTCAGTTACTCCTTTCCATTGATATAAATGATCCTCCACAACAACATCGCGTATCGCGTCGTCCTCAATCCGGACTCTGGATACAACACGGATCCCGATTTTTCGCTCGTCAAAACTGGTCGGACACGTTTGTCCGATTCCTAAAAATTGCGGATCTTCAACAGGCGCGCAAATTTCTGTTAGCAACAACATCCGTTGAAACGTGGTTTCGGTCCCCTGCGGCGTTCCTGCAAATTGCCGGAACATGCCATTGTCTTCATACACCCGCGTTTTAGGATCCGAAAAATCTGTCACAGAAAAATCCACATTCCACTGACGCGTCGCGGGATCAAACAACGGCACTGCCGTAGCGTCAGCATTCCCATCCAGTTGAGCATCCCACTCTACGCTTTCTGCTCTTGCATCGCGTTGAAGCCAATTCGAGTCTCGTCGCGCCCGCACAACCTCAATCCCCTCGCGTGCTAATTGTACTGCAACACTCTCGTTTGACTGCAAACGTGTCGAAATGATGGATGTAGAGATCAATGCGAGCGACGCAACCACCCCGGTTGTCACGATCGCCAGCGCAATAATCGTTTCCAGAAGTCCTTGGCCGGAAGGAAGAAAGGGATTTCGCATATTTATGGAGTTGAAGAGTCACAATCCGAATCCTCGAGGGTGAGAATCATATGCGAAGACGACTCGAGGTCGATACGTTTGCATCCGCCACTGCTGTGTTTCAGCAAAATCGACACCCGATCATCCCCTGCGGGCTCAACGCCATTCACGCGAAGGTCTCGAGTTAAAGATTTAAAGAGAATACTTGCTGCACTTGTATGTGAATTTGTACCATCGAACCATTCGTTGATCTCCACATTCGATACCGAAAATTCAGACTCACCGGTATAGATCATGATGTCTCCTACATCATAAACATCATCAGATCCTCCAGGACAGTCTGCAAATAATCGATAACGCGTAGGATCTCCGGTTGGCGAGAATTGAATTCCGTAATCCGATGTTCCGCACGTTACAACGCTCGATTGCGCACGCTGCTGGAGTAAACGCAGATGCGCCTCAAGCTGATCTGTTGCTGCCTGAAGTTCCGATTCGGACTCACCCGATCGAAAACTCGTAAATGTCGCGCCCATTAAGATCGCCATCACTGTAATGGCAACGATCAATTCTAATGCGGTATATCCACCCGGTATTTTTACCATATGTGATGTCTATAGTATATCAAAAAACTGCTCAATTGCCGTATGAAAAATCAGCGCGATGAATGTTGCTGCAGAAAGAAACGTTCCAAAGGGAATTTTTGTTTTCCGCGTTGCACGTCCCGTTGCCAGCAGCACAACTCCTACGACAGCGCCGGAAACATAGCCGAAAAACAACGCAGCAAGGACTCCTGGAAAACTTAAACCTGCGCCCATCACCGCGCCCAAGCGAATATCTCCACTCCCGATCCAGGCGCCGCGCGACAAGAGATATTGTGCTCCAAAAAACCCCGCACCGATGAGAATACCCAGTGCCAAGTGTTTCAGATCTTCACCCAACAACAACCTCCCAAGGAACGCAACGATGAAAGCAGGAATCGTGAAATGATCAGGAATTTGCATGAAACGCGCATCATACACAAAAATCAAAATGAGGAAACACGCCAAGACAAGTTGCCAAAGAAGTTCTCCGGGGTGACAAAGAATCACGGATGTGCTGACAAATGGTACAGCAAACAGCTCAACCCCACAGGAAGACCCAAGCGCAACAAACGCCATCGCTGTTGCAAGTTCCACCAACGGGTATTGCCAGGAAATCGGCTTTCGGCAATAGCGGCAACGACCGCGTTGGAGAATAAAACTGATGACAGGGATCAAATCATTCCACTCCAACACATGTTTACACTGTGGGCAATGAGATCGACCACGAACAGGCGACTTACCCCATGCAAGTCGCAGAATGACAACATTCAAAAAACTTCCCACCATTAATCCCATTACAAACAAGATAAGAAAGACGAACATAAATGGATGTCACTTTAATCGATTCCAGAGGGCCCGAATGTATGGATGCCTTTTGGAAGTCCTGGATACGACCGCTCGAGTTCAAAGCTTATTTCAAACGATGTGTCATCCGGGGCACTCGTCATCACGTACGCAGATCCATCGGGGTCCCGGAGTGTTAGTCGGTCGATCCCAAGAATCGAAAAATCGCATCGATTCACTGCCATATCATCTTCTGTACATCCATTCACGCTT
>CAZOCX010000049.1:0-6698 GCA_964578475.1 uncultured Gammaproteobacteria bacterium
TATCCGGGATTAGGGATCACGATCGTGATTGCACTGCTTGTAGCAGTGAGCGCCGGAACCATTGCTCCGATTTACTATCGCGATTTTTTTGTTTTACTTTCAAATGCACAAACCAAAATACCGGAGCTTCGTGATGCACTGCTTCGCATCTTGCTTATTGTCTTTGGACTACGGTTGCTAGAGCAGGCTGGCTATCGCGTCGGAGGATTTTCCATGATCGCGTTCAGTGGTCGCGTCATGCGCAACATCGAAGATGCGTGTTTTGCATACCTCCACCAACATTCCGTAGGATTTTTTATTCATCGATTTGTGGGATCGATTGTGCGCAAGGTCGGTCGCATTGTTCGAGCATACGACGTGATTGCCGATAGCATTATTTGGGAGCTGTATCCATTGGCGCTGAAGATTATCATCATGTTGGTAGTGATTGCGACACAACATACGGTACTTGCGGCAGCGCTCTTTGGTTGGGTGGTGGTCTATATTGGCATCAATTATTGGTTCTCGGAATATAAATTACGATTCGATGCGCAACGTGCGGCGGTCGATAGTGAGGTGGGCGGAAATTTGGCAGATACCATCACGAACAATGTGAACGTGAAAATCTTCACCAGTTTTCCGGAAGAAGTCGATCGCCATGCAGAAATCACGGAGCGGCGGCGACGTGTGCATACGTATGGATGGACGCTCGACGAAAGTATGTATGGGGTACAAGCGTTTTTGTTCGCTGTGTTGGAGCTGGGAATTTTCTATTTAGCAATCGGGTTTTGGGAGCAGGGGATTCTCACGGTTGGAGATTTAGTCCTGCTTCAGGTGTATGTCATTAGCATTTTTACCCACATCTGGAACTTCGGCCGCACACTGCGGAATATTTATGAGCACTTAGCCGATGCAGAGGAAATGGTCGAGATGTTGAATTTGCCACACGAAGTACAGAATAAACCGCATGCCAAGGAATTGCATGTCACAAAAGGATTGGTCGAATTTCGTAATGTGGATTTTGCGTATCAACAGACACGGTCAGTGTTGAAACATTTTGAGCTCACAATTCAGCCGGGCGAAAAGGTAGGGTTGGTCGGACCGTCCGGTGCAGGCAAAACCACAATCACGGCATTGTTGTTGCGGTATTATGATGTAACCAAGGGCAGTATTTTTATCGATGGTCAAAACATTGCAGATGTGACCCAGGATTCGTTGCGCGCACAACTCTCGCTCGTGCCACAAGATCCGGTATTGTTTCATCGCACATTGGGAGAAAATATTCGCTACGGTCGACGCGATGCAACGGACGCCGAAGTGCGAGAAGCTTCCAAACTCGCGCACTGTGATGAATTTATCGAGCAACTTCCCCACGGATATGAGACGTTTGTGGGAGAGCGCGGGATCCGATTGTCCGGCGGTGAGCGTCAACGCGTTGCGATTGCGCGTGCGATTTTGAAAAACGCGCCGGTGTTGATTTTGGATGAAGCAACGAGCAGCTTGGATTCGCATTCCGAGCGCCTCATTCAGGACGCGCTGGGTCACTTAATGGAAGGCAAGACCACCATCGTGATTGCACACCGGTTGTCGACCATTATGAAAATGGATCGCATTGTGGTGATCGATCACGGGGAGGTTGTAGAGATGGGAACGCACATTGATTTGTTGAAAAAAGGCGGATTGTACCACCAATTATGGACCATGCAGGCTGGTGGGTTTATTGAATAGAGCTGCTCCCGCGAGGTCGAATCCCAGCAGAGGTCGGATCTCTGACGAGATTCAACCTCGTCAGCCCTGGGCGGACCATATCGTAACCCTTGACACCAACACAGAGTTAGATTTTAGATAAGAGTGTATGAAACTGGAAAGCGCGAGATTTGTAGACAAGGGAGCGATTCCATCGGAATACACCTGCGATGGCCGCAATATTCATCCTCCATTGCAATGGTCAGATGTTCCGAACAACGTAAAAAGTTTTGCGTTGATCGTGGACGATCCGGATGCGCCTTCTGGTACCTGGATCCATTGGACCATATGGAATATCGATCCTTCAACGCGCGAAATTCCAGAAGCTCAAGTTCCGAACGGCGCTTCCGAGGGTATAACGGGCTTTGGAACACCAGGCTACGGCGGTCCGTGTCCACCATCTGGTGTGCATCGTTATTTCTTCCGACTCTCTGCATTGGATATACGACTCAACCTCTCGCACAACGCAAGTGCCCAGGAACTTCGGGAAGCGATAAAAGAACATCAGCTCGCGATAGCCGAGCTCGTGGGCACCTATCAACGCCGAGTGATCCTTTGACCGTGAATTCATAAATTCGTGATCTGTCCGCGAGTGAATCGCGGACCCCTTGGGCTTGATTTTCGTCCCTCTCAAATCCCTCACCGTAGTCCAATCTACGCCTCGGGATTCTCGGGGACTGCAAACCTTCGCATATCACTGAATTTATGAATTCACGGTATTGACAAAATCATATACGTACGTTATTATGTACATGTATCTTGTCTCATAATGTCATGAATACCAACACTACATTATCGCTTACCGAGGCACGCAAAGGGTTGTTTCGGATTGCGGATGAGGCCGCGAAAACATCGCGATACTATACGCTTACGGAAAAAGGACGAGCCAAAGTAGTCTTGATGTCTGCCATAGAATTTGAATCCTGGGTCGAAACTATTGACGTGATGCGAGATTTTCCGCATCTATTGGAAGATGTGAAGAAAGCGGAAGTAGATTACCGAAAAGGAAATGTGCGGACCTATGAAGAATTTCTAAAAGCAGAAGGTCTGGTACTCGGAAATCGTCCAACAGCAAGAAAGAGACGAAGAACATAACAGATTTCAGGGCGGCCACTATTCTCTTATGCAATACGCTCTGATTCTTTCGAGGAAAGCAGAAAAAGCATTGCGCTCCATCGATGCCCGCTATTTTGTCCGCGTGCATGCGGCATTGCTAGAGTTACAAAAGAATCCCCGCTTAGGGAAATCATTGAAAGGAGAATATCACGGGCTGTGGTCCATGCAGGTGTGGCCATATCGGGTGATCTACCTTATCAAACAACGCGAAGTGATGATTTACGTCGTTGATGTTGGCCACCGCCAAGGTATTTATTCATAAACGATGACAAACGCTCCCAAAATTCAATTCCAAACTGTCGACATTCCCGGACTTGTGGTGATTCAGCCCGCGGTGTTTGGCGATGAACGCGGATTTTTTTATGAGTCGTATCGTAAAGAGCATTTTGTGGAACACGGGATCGATGCAGAGTTTGTGCAGGATAATCACTCGAAGTCGCAGAAAAATACGTTACGCGGATTGCATTTTCAGATTCCTCCGCATGAGCAAGCAAAATTAGTACGTGTCACACGTGGTCGTGCATACGATGTTGCAGTCGACATTCGGAAAAATTCTCCTACCTACGGCAAGTGGTTTGGAATTGAACTTTCCGCGGAAAATAAAACAATGTTTTTTGTACCTGTTGGGTTTGCGCATGGGTTTTTGGCACTCGAAGATGGCACAGAATTCTTGTATAAAGTCACGAATGTTTGGGCACCAGAACACGAAGGCGGTATTCGGTATGATGATCCAGATTTATCCATTCCATGGCAGCTTTCAGGGGCAGCAATTCAAAATCAACGCGACGCAAATTTTCCATTGCTCAAAGATTTGAATTCGCCGTTTGTGTTATAGCGAAAGGGACCGTCCCTTGGGGGATAAAATCGTGTATACTATTCTTATATGCGGTATTCATGGAAGGGAATTCTGTTGTGCATCGGATTCGGGTTGTTGATCACAACCATGGTTCAGGCTGTGGGAAACGGACCGGGTGGAACGCCGCCCGATCCATGTACCGAAGACACATGGAGTTGTACGAATTGGTCCACTTGTAGTTTGGATGGAACACAAACGCGCGATTGTTCGCTTTCAGAAAATTGTCCGACTGTAGAGGATCCGAAACCCACTGAATCGCGCTCGTGTACTCCGGAATGCACCGAGGATACATGGTCGTGTTCGAGTTGGAGCTCGTGCGCCATAGATGGAACACAAACGCGGAACTGTACGCTTTCAGATGATTGTTCACTCGTCAACGATCCCAAGCCCGTGACAGAGCAATCCTGCAAGCCGGATTGCACTGAAGATACATGGACATGTTCGGATTGGGCAACGTGTTCACAAGCTGGTACACAAACACGGGACTGCGCATTAACATTTGACTGTGCGCTCGCAAATACGGTGAAACCGTCGGAGAAGCAATCCTGTACCCCGGAACGTTCACCGAGCACCAACACGTCAACCCCCGACACATCTAACTCTGCAAAGTGCACCGAAGACACCTGGGATTGTGATGCATGGAGTCAGTGTCAAGAAAATGGCCACCAAGTTCGGTCATGCACTCTTGCAGCAGATTGTGCATCCGCTGATACACCGCGACCAGAAGAAGATCGTGCATGCGAAGGATTAAAGTGCGGACAACTTGGGACGCTTCAAGAACGCATTGCATGTCGACTCGAACTGACCGAGGAAGAAGCAACAACAGAAAATAATATTTTGTATTTTCCCGAGTATTGCAAAGTGGAGAAATCGCAGGAGGAAAAAATTCAATGCATTGCACGCTATCAATCGTTTGGCCCGTGCTGGAATACAACGTCTTCAGATCGGCCTGAATGTGCAAAGAAAGTCATTGGACTTCAATCAGCACAAGACGAATCCGCAACGTGTTTCCTTCCGGGTAGCACCGAAGAGCAAACAACATGTGCTAGTGTTCTCAAAGAGAAAGTGGAACACTATGTGATTTTTGCACTGTATGAGTTAGAATTTCATGCAGAAACATTATTGGAATCCGGAAAATTAACGCGTTCCCAAGTCGTAGATCTCGAAGTATATATTGAGCAGCAAAAGCAACGACTTGATGAAGCAACAACGGTTTCCGAATGGAAAACCATTGTGCAAGAAACAAAAAGCTATTGGAACGGACTGACATCAACGCTATGAATATTCATACCTGGTCATCAAACACACGTTTAAGGTTTCTCGTTTGCATGCTCATACTGTCGTTCATGGTCGTCTTTCTCACATTCCGTTTTGCGTTTCCGAGATCTATCACATCTAAAAATTTTACTCCAGCATCTTCTTCGTCCACCGAAGTGCAAAATTCCGAAAACGACGTGTCCCAGAATCAGCTCGATGCTGCGCTAGAATATATTGAAACGCTCGAACAACTCGGCGTAGAGTAGGGTTCATAAAATCAACATGGCATCGCCAAACGAGAAGAAGCGATAATTCTGCTGAATTGCAAGATCATAGGCATGCAAAATCGATGTTCGCCCTGCGAATGCAGAAACCAGCATGAGTAAGCTGGATTTTGGTAAGTGAAAATTCGTGATCATTCCGGAAACGATGCGAAAAGAATAGCCGGGATAAATAAAGAGATTGACGTCACGACATCCAGAGTTCAAAACTCCATTGCGATCCGAAAATGCTTCGAGGGTGCGTACGCTGGTGGTGCCGACCGCGATAATGCGCCGGCCTTGTTTATGGTACGCATTCAGACGCTGACAAGTAGCATCAGAAATCTCTGCAAGTTCGGAATGAATGACATGATCCTCTACGCGCTTGGACGTTACAGGCTGGAATGTTCCAAGGCCTACGTGCAGTGTGACAAATTCTGTTGCAATACCGAATGTTTGAAGTTTCTGAAGCAAGCGATGCGTGAAATGCAATCCAGCTGTGGGAGCGGCTACAGATCCGCGGTGTTTTGCGTAGACAGTTTGATAATGCGAAAGTGGAGAAGATGCATGAATATACGGTGGCAATGGCACGCGACCGAAGCGTTCAAGAATCTGAAATACATCGCGTCCATGGGTCTCGACTTCCACAACCCATTCGCCTTCGGATCGTTGTTTCACTAATTCCACAGTAACTCTGTCGCGAATCGTGATGGATGCATGAGGCTTGGCATTCCCGCGTACTAGAGACAACCATTGAGAACCCTGTAAATGTCGCAGTAAAAAAATTTCAATGTGTCCGCCAGTGTGTTTTGTTCCCATAAGACGGGCTTTAAACACTTTGGAATTATTAAACACCAATACATCTGTTGGACGAAGAAGTATTGGCAGATCGAAAAAGCGATGATGGGCGATCTTTCCATTGTTTTTTCCCAATACCAATAATTTTGCGTGATCCCGCGGGCGATGCGGTGTTTGCGCGATCACATTTTTTGGCAACGCATAATCAAAATCGGAAACTTGCATACCCATGGAGATTACTAGACATTCTTGACACCGACAAGAGGACCATTTGCATAAAAACCCAAGGAAACCCTATACTTAAAGGAGTTTGAGGAGGGATTTAATCTTAAGCAACGAGGCAACTATGGCCAAAGGCATGTCAAAGTCCCAATTAACGGCGCACCTCGCCGACAAAACCGGACTTTCAAAAAAGCAAGTAACCCAGTTGTGGGAGGTACTGGTGGAAGTAGCCTATAGCCAGGTAAAGGGAAGCGGAGAGCTGACTTTGCCGGGATTAGGGAAGTTGGTCAAAGTGCATCGCCAGGCTCGCATGGGACGCAATCCTGCAACCGGCGAATCCATTCAGATTCCTGCTAAAACCGTGGTGAAATTCCGCGTAGCCAAAGCCGCCAAAGAAGCGGTATTGTAATGATCTCATAAGATCAACAGAAGATCGTTCGGAATGTTCCGAGCGGTTTTTTGTT
>CAZOCX010000050.1:0-6687 GCA_964578475.1 uncultured Gammaproteobacteria bacterium
CAAGGGACCGTCCCTTGGGAGGGACGGTCCCTAATGATCAAAAAGGGGTTGAACCCCCGCGGGGGTTCAACCCCAAAAAACACCCGCCTACGCTAAAGCTTCGGCGGGTTGCCTCTTTACATAAATTATGGAAGGCAAAAAAACGAGGCGGGCAGAGGCTCTCGTCGACGGTTCGTTGATGCGCGGTTGCGCGTGTCGACTTGAGTGAGCTTCCGCCCGCCGATGGATGCTACTGGCTAGGGTTGGGTGCCCGTGGCCAGTGGCCTGTTGTTGGCGTCATTGGCCACCTCCTCGTGCGCGAAACGCGTTGCGCTAGGAGGTGCCGGCGCCCAGGTGCCCGTTGATCGTCGTCTCGTCGAAGTTCCTCGTGTGCCGCATGTGCTGCGGCGCAGGCGGAGAGTGTCCGCGATGCATCAGGGCCTCCGATCTTGTGTCTTGGTTGCCGACTCTTCCAGCGCATCATGCGACGTGGTTTGGATCCAAAAGGACTGGATCCGTTTCCCCCTTCCCCGGGTTTGGGTCGTCGCAATCTGGGCTGGTTGTTAATGTCTACATTAACTCCTCTTGAATCCGCTGTCAACAAGGTTGCGATGTGGTACGAGATTGAATCCGGTACGAGATTGAATCCCGTAACCCAAAGACCGCCCCTGGAATGGAACGGTCCTGCTCTGCTCCTTTTCTATCTTTCTTTCTCTTTCTATCCTCCTCTTCTTCTCCTGTTTCTATCTACTCTCCCCTAATACTGCACATTCACACCACCGGGGAAGGTATCTCCAAAGGCCATAAACCAGGTTTGGAGTTCTAGGGTTGTTTCGTCGTCTGTGGTTTCAAGGTCGTAGATTCTTGTGTTGGTGATGCCGGATCGTGTGCCGGTAATGAGTTCAGCCATATTGTCATCATCCACATCGACGAGAGCGAGGTTCACACCCTTAGTCATGCCTTCGTCATAGGCATAGATCCAGGCTGTACGAGAGAATTCGGTGTTGTCACTGTTCAGAGAGAAGAGTTGAACATTCGGAGCTCCTCTGTACTTGGGTGCAACAGCGACCTCGGCCTTGCCATCGCCGTCCATGTCTGCAGATGCGACCGTCATGCCATAGGTGAAGTTGTCATCGTAGACGAATGTTTGTGCCATGAGCTCAAACACTTCTGTTTCGGTATTGTAGGTGAAGGCTCGAAGATGGGATGTGCCTTGTTCGGTCGTGGTGAGGAGATCGGATGTGCCATTACCGTCGAGGTCTCCGGATGCTAGACGCACACCGTGGGAGAAGCCTTCATCATAGGCCCAAAAACCATCGAGACGTTCCAGTTCGTTATCTTCGGTGAGTTCATAGACCTGGACATTACCCGAATCATCCGAAGTGGAGATCGCCACATCCATGCGGTTATCTCCGTTATAGTCACCCGTAGTGAGGAAGGATCCAGACTGGTAGCCTTCGTCAAACACAAAGGTCCAGTCTAACAGATCAAAGGTGCTGTCCTCGGCATTGAAGTCGAGGACTCGTAGGTTGGATCGTCCGAGTTCTGGGATCACCACGATTTCATCATCTCCGTCATTGTTCATATCTGCTGCTGCAAGATTCAATCCTCCACGGAATCCTGGATCAATCGCAAACACGGATCCGAGGTAGGTGCCATATTTTGTAAAGGCTCGGACATGGTCTCCCATGCCAGCTCCGGGAGTGGTGACGATTTCGAGCTCTCCATCTCCATCGAGGTCTGCTCCCACACCATGAAAGCCAGAACGCACTGGAGCTACGAGTCCTTCTCCGTAGGCAAAGAAGGAGCCTAAGACATCTCCGCTTTCGTCAAACACGCGATAGTGTGCTCCACCGCCGGAGGATGGAGAGAGGATGAGGTCATGATCAGTTATCGCTGGGTCGTTGGGGGTAGGTGCTCCATCATCTGGGCTTCCAGGATCGCCCGGCGCATTTTCTTCGGGTTCCGACGGTTCGATCACTTCTGGCTCCTCGCCCTCGGCATTGGTCGGCGGAGCCATCAAGCCAAAGACTGTAAAGTGATCCGCAGTGAACGTGGCTTCGTACAGTTCGGAATTACTGGTATCGATGGTCACATTGTCGGTTGGTCGGTTTCGGTTCGTACTTTCATCCACATATCGCGTTGACATCTGATCCAAATCAAATCCATCGGGTAACGTATCAGGATCAACAGGGATGGTGATTGTCACACTGGAATCAAAGTCTGTGATGATCGTCCCGGTACTATTCCCCGAAGCATACACAACAACGAAATCATAGCTTTCGCCCAATGCCACAGCATCGGATTGTTCGGGGACTTCGACTGTGGGAGTAACGGTGAGAGAGACGTCTACGTCTTCGGATGTGATCGCATTTGCGGGAATATCAATTTCGAGTCCGGATTCTGTGGTGATATGTTTCTGCGTTCCAGCATCCCATGTATACGTTTGAGCATTGGAAAGATCGGATGCGGTATCATCGAGTTCTACTTCCTCGCCTGTCACATCCTCATCTGCTCCTACCTCTACCTCAAATGATGCGGTTTCGTAGGACAGATTATTATCTCCGTCCTCATATACAGCGCTAAAGGTCCACGTCTGATCACCGATGACATCAAAGCTAAATGTTCCATCGTCTTCGGTTTCCGCGGACACACTTTGCCCATTTTCCGAATAACCGGTCACATATCCAGGGACAGCTTCTCCGTCGAGCGTCAGAGTTCCCGCATACGACGCATCGGGTTCAACAAATTGGAAGCCCACGGTCACGGCTGCGGCAGGGGAGGCAGTGGTCGTCTGGGCAGCGGGCGGTAAGTAATCCTGACCACCAATACTCACAGAGACAAAGTATGCGCCTTCTGGAACTTTCAAACTGTAGTAGCCGTTTACATCCGTTAAATTTGCCCGTTCCGTCCAGTAGCTAAACGGACTTTCGTCTTCCACCACGCTCTGACCACCCTGGGTGGTACTCACGCTAATCAACGCATTCTCGATGGGGTTCCCATCGGGATCGGTCACCACACCCTCGATCGTCGAATCCGCAAGCGCCACGACCAGATCATACGTCACGGTTTCATTTTCTTCTGCCGTGAAGGAGCTCCCACGATCATACATCGGGATGTAGTCGGAATTATATCCGTCGACATGATACGAAATGTTCCATGTGCCGGGAGCTGTGCTGATCGAGTACGACCCATCATTGTAGTTGGCCCATCCATATTTATATCCGCCACTTCCATTTTCCAAGAAGATCGAAACATATCCGGGATTTGTCACGTCGTTGCCATCACCATCCACAACATTTCCTTGCACCGTCACGCTATTTGCCAAAACCGTAATAGCATTTCCATTACTGGTTTCTCCATCGGTCACTGTAACAGTCGGCGAATCCGAGACCGTGTAATCAGAATCCCATCCAACGTATGCACGCAACTCCCAGTCACCTTCCGGAACAGGCAAGGAGAACGATCCCTGACTTAATGAGGTCCCAATACCCGATCCATAGAAATCATTCGAGTTATCCGTACCAGCGGGTTCCGCAGAAATCCAGCCCCACACATCGGTGACGGCATTTCCATCGCCGTCCTGCAAGAATCCATTGATCGTCGCACTAGCGACACGGAATGTTCGCGTCACGGTTTGGGTCTCGTCTTCCGCGACCGTTACTTTCGAGGGAGCATCAATATTGACGTAGTGCGTTGTAGAATCACCTTCCCATGCCGGAAATGCGTCGACATTATATTCTCCGGGGAACACTTTCACCGCTACAGCACCCGAAGCATCGGTTTGTCCCCATCCCCATCCACCGGCTGTATTACTCCACATATTCACATACGCGCCTTCGATGACATTGCTATTTTCATCCACAACGGTCACAGAAATGGTTGCGTTCTTAGAGCTTAAGGAAATCGTTCCTAAATCTACAGTTGCATCCGAATCGATTTTTTGTTTTCCTAAGTCGGGGAATCCATAATCCCCATTTCCCACCCAACCACTGATGGTATATGTGCCTGCGGCAACTTTCAATGAAAAGCTTCCGTCTGAATCGACATTTCCATATGCCCAGACTTTGTTCGAATCCGACCACGCGTAAATGCTTGCATAGGTTCCAGACGGCCATGTGCCATCAGGCAGCTCCAACGTTCCATTAAAGCGCGAGTCCAGATCCGTCACAACAAATTCTGCGGTCTCGGTTTCTTCGACTGTTGCGGCTTCGGTGAATTCGACAGAGACGGGATTGCCGGTGTATGTCCAATTCGGCGACGAACCACTGTCATAACTATACCAGTTGGGGTTCACTTGCAGATTCCATGTACCCGTACCAGCCGTCATCGAAAATGTATTCCCACTGTCTACCTGGTCATAGATCCATCCACCTTTTGAACTCCATCCATAGACAGAAAATCCACCTGTCACCGCAGTCCCATCATCATGCTCCACAGTCCCGGTAATCGTTTTTCGAGAACGCGACATCACAATCGGCGTTGTTTGATAGGCCGTGTTCGTTGTGCCATTGGTTAACGAAACGGTGATGTTATCCGGTTTTTCATAGCTGGACCCGTCCCCGGAGTACGGCGGCCAAACTTCTAATGTGTAGGTACCTGTTGGAACAGCATCCATGGTAAAGTCGCCATTGGTATCCGTAGATGTCCATTTCGAAACACTCCAACCAGCGTTATACATGCTCAAGCTTGCATAGACAATGGGGTTCCCCAGTTCATCTTCGACGGACCCGCGCATGGACGGATTCTGCACGGAGATATTTCCTAAATTTTTTGTTTCTCCATCGGTATACGTGAATGTCACGTCTGCTGGCGCCGAGTAACTCGATCCGTATGGCATATAGAATGTCACGCGGTAAGTTCCACTCGACGTCAAATAAAACGATGCAGTCCCGTCAGCAGCTGTATTTGCATATGCGTAAAAGCTCCAATCATTATTTTTCGAAACATTCACGTAGACATCCGAAATCCCTGCTCCCAATGAATCGACAACCTTCAACGTCAAATTCGGCGCACGCAACGAAAGGTTCAGTGTTTCTGTTTCACCTTCTGTAATCGTCACGGTCTGCGAAGCTGGATCACTTTGCGTGGAATCATACGCATAGACTTCGACAATATAGGTTCCAGCGCCGCTTAACGAAAGTGTGTATGTTCCATCGGTTCCGGTTGTGGCAGTGGAATAACTCATCCAGTCTGCCGTATGAGCATAGAGATATGCCCCAGAGACCGGAGTTGTTCCATCTGCTCGTGTTAATGTGCCGGAAATGGTTTCCCCTGCTGCAGCGGTTGGTAATGCATTGCCAAAATGCAATACCAATAATAAAGCCGCAACTAGGAAAACGCCTCGGCGAATCCATCGTAACGTCATAACCTCCTAAAAATAATGAGATAAAATTGGCTCGTGCGTATATTATCCAATGATTCTTCCGTTCCCGTCAAGCAGGTTATCCACTGGACACAAAAACCCATTTCCCATACAATAAAAGTGTTCAGTTGCATGGATTTTTGCCTCTCTATATTATGGTCATCACATGGCTCGGAATGAGCTGTTTTCGGATCCAAACCGCGAACGCAACCGTGATTTGCGATCCCTACGAAAGCAAGAGGTCATTAAAAGCGCCACGTATTGTTGTCGCGGATGTTGTGGTGCATTCCACTCCAGAAACGCATGATGTAGGACCAAGATCCGCATTTCATATTCAGAGTCCGGGAGAATACGAAACAAAAGGTGTGTTTTGCTACGGGAAACAATTAGGGTCTACAACTATTTATTTGATCGAGGCAGAAGACATCCGCATTGCGTTCTTGGGACGTCTTTCGATCACGCCCGAAAACGGGGAATTGGAGCTGATTGAAAACGCAGACGTCTTGTTGATTCCTGTCGGAGGAGCAGCCGTGTTAGATGGAACTGCCGCAGCAAAACTTTCAACGACCATTGAACCACGTGTTGTGATTCCGATGTGTTTTGCTACAACGGGACATTCAGCCCCATTTGATACCAGCAATGCCTTCTTGAAAGAATTAGGAAGTGTAGAAACGAGCCATGAAACGAAATTCAAAGTGTCAAAATCCCAGTTACCATCCGAGTCGACAGAGGTCGTTGTCTTAAGCCCACAATAACATGCCACCTACTCTTCCTTCATCCCACCAACAACGAAAAGCCTACGTGATTCTTGCAACGTCGGTGTGTATGGTGTTGATTGTGATTGGATGGATGTATTTCCTAGAGTTGCCGCGTTCCAATTCTTCTGATTCATTGTGGAACCAATTGCAGAACCAGTGGAGTAAAACAGTACCCGAAGGAAATCCCGAGGAGTTACTTTCTGGCGCACAATCTTCCTTTGACAGTTACATCAAAACGTTTGAAGAGGCAGAAAATACTAATGCCAATGAAAATGTCAACGTATCGGGATCTGTTAAGGATGAATCTGTCAAACCCGAAAATTCTTTGAATCAAAACAGTTCAACACCCTAACGCATGGCTAAAAAACCGCTATTTCGTTCAAAAAAACTTGAGGACCCGAAACCCCTTGCACCGCTCGCTACTGTAAGTCTGCAGCCCATTGTAGATGAAGTGCAGCAATCGTACTTGGACTATGCCATGAGCGTGATTGTCGCACGCGCGTTGCCCGATGTTCGAGATGGATTGAAGCCCGTGCATCGACGCATTTTGTATGCCATGTGGAGTATGGGATTAAAATCCAGCGC
>CAZOCX010000051.1:0-6516 GCA_964578475.1 uncultured Gammaproteobacteria bacterium
TTTCTGCTTCTACGATGGATGCTTTTCCACGAGTACCGCGAGGGCTCGTGCGGGAGCGAGACGTCCAACAAGCGTTGGAGCGGTTCCAGAGGGAGGAAGATCGGCGACAGCAGTTGAGCACAAGCGCCGGGGATTCGTCGCCACCACCTTCGCGCGAACCTACTGTCCCCAACGACGCGCGAGCGACGCTCGAGAGGGTCCTCTTCTTCCGTCGGGAGGCGATGGATCCGTTGGCTGTTCTAACGGCACTCGTGAGTGCCGGGCTCGACGCTGGCCAAGTGTTCGAATTCGTGTGGGCAAAAGTCCACGCGCTTCTCGGACGAGAAGCCGAGCCCCAGACAATGTCGTTGCGGGTACAGGACGTTTGGCGCGTGCTGCGGGCATTGGCACTGCCGGAGACGGATTGGCCATGGTTCATCGGGCAGATCCTCGAGAGCTGCCCACCCAAGGCTGTCGCGCCGCCGACCGTGATACAGGAACCTTCGGGCCCCACGGTCAGAAGCCCGAGGAAGAGGTCCCGAGGCGGTTCGTTTCGGAAGGGGTACGTTCCGCGCCACAGCAAAGTCCGTACCTCACATGCGGTGGAGGTCGCGAAACGGATATTCGTTCTCCGGGCCGTGTCCCCAGAGTTGTACTGGCCGAACGAAGCGCTCCGGAAAGCCGGGCTCGATCGGCGCATCTGTTGTCGGAACGCAGCAGAGTTTGCGCGGGAGTACGCTCGCGCGCACGGTCGGGAAATCCCGGAGTTCCGTAGACTCACGATCTTTAATGCACGCCACATGATCGAGGCTCTCGGTCTCCGAAGTGGGCCGCAGGTTCACCTCGCGGCGCGCAAGATCGTGGGGAAACAGGAGACGGCGGAGGCAGCGTGAGGGGGGGGATTTCGTGAACATGTTCAACGCCCGGATGTACGTAGGAAGGTCCTATGCTACACTCCGGGCACGATTTTTGTTTTCCCCCTCGCGGGTGACACGGGGAGACTATTTTGCTCCGACGACCGTTTATTAGGGAGGAGGACAAAATAGTCGACCCGGGGCAGGACCCGCGGACCGGAAAACAATGGAGCTTACTTTTCTAACCGGACTGCTCGGTATAGTCGCATCTCTGAAGGCTGTGATTCGATTCCAGAAAGTTCCCAAGTAGAAAGAAGTGTGAATGGAGAAAATACACTCTCGTCCGGATGATTTTCTGCGTTCACGACGTCTGGTAAAAACGATCCCCAAATTTTCGGACCCTGATCCCCAGTTTTGGTGATCACATAATCTGCTCGTGATAGAGCTTCGCGCCAATCTGCTGTCCGCACCTTGCTGCTTAAACTATAGTCGATGGTAACGCTTCCGTTCACCGTATCCAGCCCCAAAAGTCGGGCATGAAATTGAATTTGTTGGGCTGTCAGAAAAATACTATTCGGTACAACGGCAATGTGAATGGTCATATTCGAAAAGTTCCGAAGTGCAACGTCCTGCTGAATTGCAGAAACAACATCCCGAAGATTCGTGTGATATCGCGTGGGAGTTGTAAATCCATACTTGGGATTATCTCCACGAATGTGTTGATATCCATAGGCGGATTGAAAGACCCTAGTCGCATAGATTTTTTGCGGCAGTAGACGTGTCCCCCACGATGTATCCATCCAAATGATCAAATGGATTAGTACGAGAACCGTCACAAATGTCCATCGTTTCCAATTTTTTAAGATCGAAATCGGTAAACACGCGAGAATCGCAATAAACGGATACACGGGCAAGAAGTATCGGCTCTCTTTGGAAAAGAGTGCAAATGTTAAAATAAGATATGGAATTATTGTGCTTGCTAGCACAAAAAAATCAGCGCGGGAGCGTCGGATGAATGCAATGATGAGACCGATCCCAGAAAATACGATCAACATCGGATGCGCATGTCGTACGAGTTGGGAAAAATAGTACAACGCATTGTCTACGGAAAAAAGATGCTCATACGGAACAGAAAACACATTATTGCGCGTGAGATTGGCAGACTTGAGTACTGCTGAGGCATGAAGAAGATACCACGGTCCGGCAATGACGAAAATGACAAGGAGACAGAGAACAAGTTGGAGAATTGTGCGTCGGTCGAAGAGCTGTCGCCGCATAGTTTCGATGAGAACAAAAAGAATCGGCGCAATCAAAAAAATTCCAGATGTCCATTTGGTAAGAAGCGCAAATCCGGTGAGTATGGCGAAGGTGATACTCCAGGTTTTATTATGAAAATGTTGTGTTTTTAAAAGCGCTGCAATAGCAGCTACAACAATAGCAGTTTGCTGAAAATCTAAATCATAGATGCGGGAAAAATGCGCGACCAAAGGATACGAGAATGTTACGACCACTGCAACAATCGCCAAGACCGCATGAGAATAGAGTGAGCGCGCAAGCGTGTAGATCGCGACGCCGAGAAGGACGACCCACAGTAGCAACGAATATTGGGGGACATCCGCATTCCATCCTGCGATGAGAAATCCGATGCTTGTTACCACATAAGAAAACGGCGGATAAATGGTGTCAAAACGCAAAACGGTGAGAAGATTCCCTTGCGCTAAGTGTTGTGCATACAACACCGAGCGCTGTGAATGACCAGCAATATCCCATAACGGTGGGCTTTGGTCTAAACGAATCCATACGATATCCGAAACCGCGATTGCCATGATTACAGCAAGAAGAACTGCAGTCGTTGGATTTCGTAGTTGTCGAGGCATGAACAACATGATGAAGGTATCCTATCGAGTTTTGGAGAAATTGGGAATGACAGGTCAAAAAATACCTCAACGGAAGCAGAGGTCTTGTGCTATACTATTTTTATCAATCCGTAAGCAATCAAGCGTATGCATATCGCGTTTTTTGAGTTACAGGGGTGGGAAACTCCGATCTTACGTCGTCGACTGAAAGGGCATCGGCTGACTTTTTCGCGTGAACCTTTAACGTTTCAAAATGTGAAGGATGCCAAGACCGCAGACATGATTTCCATTTTTATTTATTCCAAAATCGATAAGGCATTACTTCCCAAACTCCCAAAACTGAAACTCATCGCAACGCGTTCCACCGGGTTTGACCATGTAGATGTCGCAGCGTGTAAGAAACGTCATATTGCCGTCTCGAATGTTCCGTATTACGGAGAAAATACCGTGGCGGAGCACACATTTGCATTGATTCTCGCATTGTCGCGTAATATCCATCGATCTTATGTGCGAACACAGCGCGATGATTTTTCGATCGAAGGCTTACAAGGATTTGATTTAGAGGGAAAAACATTGGGAGTGGTAGGAGCAGGTCATATTGGGCTGCACGTCATTCGCATTGCGCGTGGTTTTGGCATGAATGTGTTGGCATACGATCCGCATCGCGATGCATTTCTTTCCAGTGTTATGGGATTCCAGTATGCAGATCTTCCAACGCTCCTGCGACAAGCGGACATTGTGACATTGCATTTGCCGTATACGTCGAACACGCATCATTTTTTGGGCAAAACCGAATTTCAGCAAATGAAAAAAGGCGCGCTTCTCATCAATACCGCGCGCGGAGGAATTGTGGATACGAATGCGTTGTTATGGGCGCTGAAAACAAAACGACTTTCCGGCGCAGGATTGGATGTGATCGAAGGCGAGGAATATATCAAAGAAGAAAAAGAATTGCTTTATAGCGAAAAACATACCGAAGTGCTGAAAACGCTGATTCGCGATCACGTCTTGTTAGGATTAGAGAATGTGGTATTCACGCCGCACATTGCATTCTATAGTCGGGAAGCGCTGCAACGCATTTTGGAAACAACCATCGAAAATGTGTTGGGTTGTGCGCACGGCGTGTGCAAGAATGCGGTGTAAATTTCAAAGTAATGAAGATTGGTGAGGTGTCAGGCGACGTCGTTCTTCCTCGGTAAACAAATGCACGGATCCAAAGACTCCATCGTAGCCGGGCTCAATATGGAGCTCGTTGTTTCGGACTTTAAGAATTCCCGCTGCGATTTCGGGTGCACAAATCGTCAACAGTTCGGATTCTGGGACGTCGAGTAATAGGGGAAATTCACTTCCTCCGCGCTCGATGATTTGGAAAAATTCGTCTTGCACGCGTTTACTGGAAATTCCTACTCCGCGAACTTCGGCAATGATTTCTGGCAACGGCACAATGTGTCGAAAAGGAGCTGCGAGCGGACTTTTCCGCCCGGACTCAAATGACGCAAGATCTTCGACACGGTGCATGACGCCGATTGTGAGCTTTCGGAAACATTTCGGGCAGATGTTGTTCAAGCGCTTTGTTTCTTTGGGGTCCGTAATGCGAATCCCGCATTCTCGATGACCATCCACATGATATTTTCCTTCTTCCGGATAAAATTCAATGGTTTCAATCACGCTTTTGTGCTGGCGTTGTGAAAAAATGTTGTAGAAGTTGTCGTATGTTAAAGGATCCATCTCGAATACTGTTGCTTCGCGTCCGAGTTTAGCGCCAGAATGTGCATCGGAAAACGATACAATCAGTTGAGAGTCGAGGAATTGCATGCGCCAGTTCATCGACGGATCACTCGACAGTCCAGTTTCCACTGCAAAGATCTGCGGCGTGAGTTCCTCGAAACATTCTTCCAGGGAATCAAATCCAGATTTGGATCCAAAGACCGCAAACCACGGTGTCCATACATGCGCAGGAATCAATAGATTGCGATCGGAGACATCGAGAACGATCTTTAGTAATTCTTTCACGTCTAATCCTAAAATGGGTCGACCATCTGCACGAATGTTTCCGATGGTTGATAAACGTTCATTAATAGCTCGTGCACGCTCGAGATTTTCCGCAACCACAATGACATGTACGCGTCGCGTTGCCCCTGCTTTAGAGTAAATGCAACTGATCTCAACAGTTGGGACAAAATGAATGGGTTGATGATGAAGAAGGAGGGGAAGTTTTGCAGTGGTTTGGGCAGTATCGCGTAAAATGTAAAAACCCGTTTCATCTTGAACCAGTGACTGTTCTAGTTCAGAAAACCATTGGGGGTGGGTAAAATCCGATGTCCCTAAGAGCGTGATCCCCTTGATGGTAGCCCATTTCGAAAGCTCGGTAAGATCAAGATTCCTGGATGTTGCGCGGGAGTATTTGGAGTGTAAATGGAGATCGCAGACAATACGCATATGGCCTTATCTTAGCACACGATTGACTATTCTCGGGAATCAGTGGTACGCTAAAATTTGTTGAAAGATGTATGCTTGTTATCTTTGATCTCGATTACACACTTTTAGATTCAGCAGCCTTTAAACAGGCTATGCGGGATGCTGTAAAACCATACGGTATTTCCGAAGAGTTGTTTAACGAAACCTACAAACGGATCGTAACGGCCATTCCCGATCAATACAACTACGATGTCGAACAGCATGCACGTGCCATGGCAAGAACCGTCACAGCTCGACACGAAGAAATTTCCGACGCTTTGAAGAGTATTGTCACTCGAACGTCGGAATTTTTGTATCCGGATGCACTACCGAATTTAAAAAAGCTCGATGAAGAAGGGCATGATTTGGTTATTTTTACATGGGGGGACCCAGAATGGCAGGGGTGGAAATTGCAGATGTCCGGACTTACAAATTATCTTGGGGATTTTTTTTGCACGGCAGATCAGAAACACAAGATTGAGTTATCCTACCAAACGCCGCAGTCGCAATGGGTTTTTGTTAACGATCATCCCCGCGAGATTGTAACCTTTCATGCAATGTACCCTCGTGCACGCATTGTTCGCATTCAACGTCCAGGTGGAAAACGGTTTTCCGAAGAAGACGAAGCGTATTATCGCATGAATGCAAAAGCACAGGAAGAAATTTCTTCCTTAGACCAACTCGTGCTGTAGTAGTGAATCCAATATTTGCGACATTAGATTTTTTTGAAATCAAAAATACCCCAACGTGACGTCGAGGTATTTTTGTTAGTCTGGCAATGACCTACGTTCCCCACCCTATGCCGGGTAGTATCATCGGCGCTTGCGGGCTTAACGACTGAGTTCGGGATGGGATCAGGTGTTTCCCCGCCGCTAGAATCACCAGCGAATGACACGTATGCGAATAAGGGTCACGCGCTGACGATTCTAAACGTTAAGAAAGCGTCGCATTAGTAGAAAGTAAGACAAGGCCAGTGATCATCATGACTGCAAGAAACAGAAGAATCAGTTTCATGGCAGCACGATATTTATGAATCCACTGCATAGCAAATAAAAGTATAGCACACTTAGTGGTTATGGTTAGTTGTTCGACCATTAGTACTCCTCGGCTACATCCCTTACGGGACTTCCACCTAGAGCCTATCAAGGTCCTCATCTCGGACCGGTCTTTAAAGAAGATTAATCTTGAGGACGGCTTCGTGCTTAGATGCTTTCAGCACTTATCCATAACCAGACGCCGCTACTCGGCAATGCCGCTGGTGCGACAACCGATCCACGGGAGGTCTGTCCATCTCGGTCCTCTCGTACTAGAGATGGATCCTCTCAATCTTCAATGCGCCCGTGACAGATAGGAGACCAAACTGTCTTACG
>CAZOCX010000052.1:0-6504 GCA_964578475.1 uncultured Gammaproteobacteria bacterium
AAAATAAATTCCTGGTCGAGATAGTCGCCGAGTTCTTTGGTGCGGATTTGGTTTACGCGCTTACTCATGTTGATCGCGTGTTCGGGATCGCTCAAAAATTGCACCTCCAACCGATCCGGCGAGAGCTTGGTGATGGTCACACCATCCACGCGAATACACGGATGATACTGGCACATGCCGCAGTCGGTGATGCGCGTTACGCGAACTCCCATGTGTTCATACGCTTCTTTGAGCCGACGTTCGACCTCGAGAACATCATCCGTGGGCTGTTCATTCTCCACACAGACTTCAATGGTTTGAAATGTAATACTCATGATGGAATATGTAATGCGCGAATTTCTGCAATGGATTCTTCTAACGCGTTTGCGATTGTAGCAATATCGTTCTTGGTTGTCGAGCGGCCAAGCGAAAAGCGTAAACTGGATTCTGCAAGCTGACGCGAAATTCCCATAGCCTTCAACACATGCGAGGGTTCTGTGGATGCGGTGGTACAGGCCGCACCCGTTGCAGCAATGACTCCGTGTTTTTCTAAATAAATCAATAACAGCTCGCCGGAAATGCCTGGAATCGAGACATGCAAATTGTGATGCAGCCGATGATGCATGGATCCATTCACGATCACATTCGGAATCATTTCCTGAATCCGCGTGAGCAACGCATTGCGCAGTTTCTCGATGCGTTTCGATTCTTCAGATCGCATGCGTTCGGCTTTTTCAACAGCAGCGCCAAATCCGACGATCCCCGAAACATTCTCTGTTCCGGAGCGCAGATGTTTTTCTTGTCCCCCACCTCGAATGATCGGTGCGATATCCACACTGGATCGCACATACAGAGCTCCCATACCTTTTGGGCCATAACACTTGCTGCTATTGATCGACATCAGATCCACGCCCAAGCGATCCACATGCAGCGGCAACATACCGGTTGCTTGGCATGCATCGGTATGAAAGAGAAGTGGCCGTTTCGTGGGACGTTTCCTGCGATGCTGCGCAATCACCGATGCGATTTCTGCAATGGGCTGAATGGTTCCGACTTCATTATTGGCAAGCATGATCGAAACCAATACCGTGTCTTTTTGCAATGTTTTGCGCAAAGCCGCGACATCGACACGACCGTCTGCGTTCACGGGAAGCACGGACACGCGAAAACCGCGTTTCCGAAGCGCGCGCATGGGCTCTAAAACTGATGCGTGTTCAACCGCACTCGTGATGATGTGAGCAGGCTTGTGAAGTGCTGATGTAACTCCGAAAATCCCTAAATTATTTGCTTCGGTACCGCCACTGGTAAAAATCACTTCATACGGTCGACACCGCAACACGCGGGCAATGGTTTTTCGAGACTCTAAAATGCGTTCTCGAATGTATTTTGCGGGAAGTGACACCGAGGACGGATTATGAAAATACACAGAAGCGAACGGTTCCATCGCTGCTTTTACATCATGGTCCAGAGGCGTTGCTGCGGCATGATCGAGATAGATCATTTTTTTCATAAATGCGATTGAAGCGTATGGAGTGCAAGTAAAGCACAAGTGCGACGTCCGGGTGCAATGGCCGTGGTCCCTAACAATTGAAACATTTTTGTATCGTGCATCGCATGGAGCTCCCGCACGGATTTTCCGTTCACATGATCCGATAACACATCTGCTGCAACTTGACTGATTGCACAACCGGTTCCAGTAAATGTTATTTCCGCAATCTGTTTGCCCGCGTTCGAGTCCGTAAAACGCACAAACAGCATTAAGGTATCTCCGCACGAAGGATTTTTTCCCGGAAACATTCCATCCGATGGAGCTAACATGCGGCGATTTTTCGGATGGCGAAATCGTTCCAAGATTTCTTCACGAAACCATGCTTCATCCATACAAGCTTTTTACAGAATACAATCGATGCACCAATGCATCAATATCTTCCCTTGTGGTGTACACTCCCACACTAGCGCGCGCTGTTGCCGGGATTCCCAGTGCTGTGTGAAGAGGTTGGGCACAATGATGGCCTGCGCGAATGGCAACGTCATGGGAACTCAATAAACTTGCTAAATCATGCGGATGAATTCCATGGATGGTAAAGGAGAATGTGGGAACGCGATTCTGCATCGAACTTGAACCATAGATCGTGATCCCTGGAACGTTGGAAAGTTGTTCTAGCGCGTACGTGCCCACGCTCGTTTCATGCGCTTGGATCTCGGAAAATCCGATATCCCGGATCCATCGCACAGCTGCGCCCAATCCCACAATGCCTGCAATATCCGGTGTTCCTGCTTCGAATTTCCGCGGAGGATCTTGAAACGTTGCTTGGTCCTTTGTCACTTCCGAAACCATATCTCCACCTGTTAAAAACGGTGGTAAGGATTGGAGAATCGATCCGTTGACCCACACCACGCCGACACCCGTAGGTCCATACAGTTTATGACCGGAAAATACTAATGCATCACAGCCCAATGTTTTCACATTCAACTCCTGGTGTGGAATACTATGCGCTGCATCCACAATCAACAATGCTCCCACACCATGCGCAAGTTCAGCAAGTTCCGACACAGGATTGATCGTACCTAATACATTGGATGCATGCGTCACGCTCACAATGCGTGTTTTCGGTGTGATGAGTTGTCGAGCATGCGCGAGGTCCAATTGAAATTCTTTTGTCACCGGAATCCAACGCAGAGCTACGCCAGTTTTTTTTGCCATTTCTTGCCAGGGAACAATATTCGAATGATGCTCCATCTCGGAGAGTACAATTTCGTCCCCAGGCTGAAGCCTTGATTGCAGTGTTTTCGCCAAAAAATTCAACCCTTCCGTGGCATTGCGGACAAATACCACTTCATCCGGGCTGTGGGAAGCGATCAACGCTGCCACATGCGAGCGCGTTTCTTCCACCAAATCCGTTGCGCGTTGTGATAAGTCATACATGCCGCGGTGAATGGTCGCGTATGTTTGTTCATAAAAATCCCGCATGGCATCGATCACTATCTGCGGTTTTTGTGCTGTTGCAGCAGTATCCAAATATACCAGCTTCGGATGGTGGTGAAAAATCGGAAATGTATCTTTGATGGAAGGAATCATGACTTGTCGGGAATCTCTAAATAAAGGTCTGCATCTTTTTCAATGACACGGAATGTGGGAAGGGGACGCACAGCCGGCAACGATAGAGCCTCTCCAGTTCGCACATCGAATTCCGAGCCATGCCACGGACATTCAATCACACAATCACCCACTTTATTACCTGCTGCTAAGTTTGCGCCCTTGTGTGTGCAGATCGATGACACCGCATAATATTTTCCGTTACACTCCATGATTAAGATATGCACGCCAGAAATAGCGAAGCCGTTGAATCCATTTTTCGGGATTTCGGATGTGGAACAAACGCGAATCAAACTCATGTCGTAGATATTAATGCTTCTCGTAAACGAGATTGGGTTGCCTCCGGAAATCGTGCGATGTGCTGTTCCAGAAATCCTTCCACAATCAATTGGCGCGATTCACGTTTAGAATACCCGCGTGCTTGCAAGTAAAACAGTTGGTCATCATTCACACGTCCAATGGACGCAGAATGTGACGCGCGAACATCAGGTTCGAGAATTTCTAAGTCGGGAACCGCTGTGATGCGCGCATCCGGCGAGAGAACGAGCACACGTTCTTCGAGCATGGCTTCGCTTCCAAACGCAGATTTCGGAATGATGATGCGACCACGAATCTCTGCACACGCTGCATTCTCCAGTGTTGCAAACAATCGCATGCGACTTTTCGAATGATCGCTATGGGTAATCGTAATCCGCTGTTGCAGTTGCTGTGTTCCGCGACCAACAATCAAACCAATAATTTCAACATCGGCATGCGGCTCGAGTAGAATCCGCAGTTCCCGTTTCCAGTTCTGCGCACGGTTGTTCACAGCAGCCAGAAAAAATGTGCAGGACTGACCATTCGGAATTCGATACGCAGCCGCCTCTCTACCTTCGCCATCGAGATCCACGATTTCCGGCGTCTCAACAATCTGATCCTGCATACATTATCCCACACTCCCTTCCATACTCAACTCAATCAAGCGATTCAGTTCGACAGCGTATTCCAATGGAAGTGTTCGAACAATGGGTTCAATGAATCCGTTCACCACCAAACTGCGTGCTTCTTCTTCTGAAAATCCCCGTGACTGCAAATAAAACAGCTGCTCTTCACCAATTTTGCTGACTGTTGCTTCGTGCTCCATCGTGACATCTTCTTCTTCAATTTTCATCTCCGGATACGTGTCAGTCCGCGAATCATTGGACAATAACAACGCATCGCACTGCACATGCGAACGGACATTGTGTGCGCCCTTCATCACTTCTACCAGTCCACGGTACGATGTCCGACCATTTTCGAGAGAAACGGATTTGGATCGAATGAGCGACGTTGTGTGCGGTGCCACATGAATCACTTTGCCGCCCGCGTCTTGATGCTGATCTTTGCCAGCCATTGCCAGAGATAAAATTTCTCCATGTGCTCCTTCTTCCATTAAATACACCGATGGATATTTCATGGTCACTTTGGATCCCAAATTTCCGTCGACCCATTCCATGGTGCCGTGCGCCAACACTTTGGTCCGTTTGGTGACGAGATTGTACACATTCGACGACCAATTTTGAATCGTGGTGTATCGCACGCGCGCATTGCGTTTGACGAGAATTTCAACCACAGCACTGTGCAGCGAATGCGTGGAATACCGAGGGGCAGTGCAACCCTCGACATAATGCACAAAACTTCCTTCCTCGGCGATGATCAGCGTGCGTTCAAACTGACCCATGCGTTCTGCATTGATCCGAAAATACGCTTGAAGCGGCAACTCCACATGCACTCCTTTGGGGACATACACAAAACTTCCGCCACTCCAGACAGCGGTATTCAGTGCGGCGAATTTATTATCGCCCGGTGGAATAATTGTCCCAAAGTATTGTTGAACGATGTCGGGATGCTCTCGAACCGCGCTATCCATATCCAAATAAATCACCCCTTGCTTCTTCAACTGTTCGGAAAGATTATGGTACACAGACTCGGATTCGTATTGCGCTCCGACACCTGCTAAAAATTTCTTTTCAGCTTCCGGAATTCCCAGTCGGTCAAACGTTGTTTTTATTTCTGATGGAACATCCTCCCATGACGTTTCAGGGTGATCCGTAGGCCGCAAATAATAACGAATGGCATCAAAATCCAAACCGCTCAAATCTGCGCCCCACGTGGGTAAGGGTTTTTTACGAAACCATGTTAATCCGCGCAACCGCATTTCCAGCATCCACGCAGGTTCGTGTTTGATGGCAGAGATTTCCCGGATCAAACTTTCGGAAAGCGATTGTTTGGATTCGTAAATCAACCGCTCGGGCATACTAAACTCGACATCTTCTCGCTTCATTCGTCGTGTGGTTGTTGCTGTTGTGTTCTTCATGATGCAACGGCATAGCCGTGTTCTTCGATCTGATGTGCAAGCTCGGGCCCACCCGATGTGACGAGGTGACCGCTATGCAACACATGCACACCTTTGGGAACAAGCTCGTGTAAAATGCGTGTGTTATGCGTGATCAACAGAATACTAGGTTGAAAGGACGTCACCATACTCTGAATTTCTCGCGCAATCCGACGAACCGCATCGACATCCAATCCCGAATCAATTTCATCTAAAATCATGACGCGAGGTTGCAACAATAAGGCCTGTGCGAGTTCTGTCTTTTTTCGTTCACCACCGGAAAATCCATCGTGCAGTCCACGCTTCATAAATGCTTCTTCTAAACCGACGCGTTCTAATGTTTGTTTGAGCTGCGCTCGAAAGTCGGCTGACGAAACTTCCGGTCGTCCCCATGCTTTGGATGATCTGCGTAATACGGTTGCCACGGAAACCCCAGGGACTGCGATCGGATGCTGGAACGACAAAAAAATTCCGCGTCGGGCACGTTCATGTGTGGGAAGGTTCTGAATGGGCTCTCCGTCCAGTAGCAATTGACCGGAAGAAATGGGATACGACGGATGCCCTAAAATGGCTTGCGCTAAAGTACTCTTTCCCGACCCGTTCGGTCCTAATAAGACATGAACTTCCCCGGGAAACATCGCGAGTGAAAAATGCTCGACTGCCGCAGTTCCCGATGGTAGATTCACCGTAAGATCGCGGATTTCAAATCGAGGAGTCTTCGAAGGAGGAGTTTTCATGGGTGCTTCATTGTACGATGTGAGACACAAAAAATCAACCTCGCTCCTTTCGGAGCCACTCCGCGGGTCCTGCCCCGGGTCGGCCATTTCGGGTTCGTCCTCCCGACGTAACGTCGGGATCCTCACCCGTAAATGGCCTCCCCGTGTCACCCGCGGAGTGGAGAAGGAAACCAGAATAGAGCCGACTCAGCCGGGCTTCAAAAAAACAGATGGCGACGTGATATAATAAAAAACTATGGCGTGGGCGATTTTGAGTATTCTGTCGGCGGCATTTGGATCTGTTGCAAACGTAACCGACAAATGGATTTACTCGCGGTGGCTGCGCACACCGCTCTTGT
>CAZOCX010000053.1:0-6449 GCA_964578475.1 uncultured Gammaproteobacteria bacterium
TAGGATTCGCGCCAGAAGAGGATCGACTTCATCCATCGTCGAATGCGGATGGTCTTCCGAAGATTGCTGTCCCGCTTCCCTTGGCGTTTTCGGGCCTGCTCTTTTAATTCATCCACGAGTTCATCGATGCAGCTCTCCACATCACTTCCTCGACACTGGGCATAAAATGTTTCCTTGGGTGTTCGGACATCTACCGAGAGCTCAATAATTTCTCCTTTGTGATGGTGTGCATCGCGCGTGCAACGAATAGCCACATCGAGAATCTCCGGAATCACACTGGACAGGTGCTCTAATTTTTTTTCGATGTGCGCCTTTGTGTGTTCCGAGAGTTCCAAGTGTTTCAAGGTGAACGCAATATTCATAGATCGAGAACGTTAATGCTTAGTTCCAATGTACCGGAATTCTTCGTGCAGCTCAAATCCAAATTCTTGGCGCACTTTTTGTTGAATCACTCCCACGAGTGTCATGATGTGTTCAGATGTCGCGCCCCCTGTATTAAAAACGAAATTCGCATTTTTTTCCGAGATACGTGCTCCACCAAGTTCATAGCCCTTCAACCCCAGGCGTTCTAACAATACGGAAACAGGAATCACATCCCCGCCAATATCCGTGCTATAGCGGATCAAGTCCGCGATCCCATGCAGTTCCGCGGTCGCGCGATCCTGTGGGGAACGGATTTGGATATTTTTAAACATACAGCCCAACGTTGGAAATGAACCGTATTGTGTATTTTTTTTATAAGTAATAATTTCGTCCATGCGTTCTTCAATGTGAATACCACTGTCGCGGGCAAGTTGAAAATGTGCACGCAGAATCACCCACGAAAGATGTTTTTTAAACACACTGCTTCGATAATCAAACTCACACTCTGCGCGAGAAAATTGTTGTTCTTCCCCCTCATCATCTAAAAAATCTACGGTTTCAAGAATACGCGCCGTGTCACCCAAAAAATTTCCTGCATTCCCAACTATCGCACCCCCTACAGTCCCCGGAATTCCGACTCCGTATTCTAATCCGGATAATCCATACTGAAATGCCACACGAGAAACAGCAGCCAGAATACACGTGCTATCTGCCGTGAGTGTTGTAGCGTCGACCTCGTGATTTCCGCCACTTGCTTTGATTACTAGCCCGTCGAATCCTTTATCTGAAACTACGGTATTACTCCCACCTCCGATCATCACGTAGTCAATGCCATCTGCAATCGCAGCGCGCGCAGCATCCCGCAGCTCAACACTTGAAGAAACTGCCACAAAATACAAAGCCGCCCCCCCTACTTTCATCGTCGTGAATGGAGCAAGTACCACGTTTCGCTGTAACGTTGGAAGTTGGGAAAGATGACTCATACGCGCGTTAACGTTGTTGCCAATTGATCAATCGGACCTGCACCCATGATAATCACAATGTCATCCGGCTTCACAATCTGCGCGAGATATGCAGGAATATCCAAAGGATCTTTCATCACGATCGTTCGATCCGGAGAAAGCCGAGGCTTAAAATCATCGATAGAAATTTGGACATCCGAGACCTCTCGTCCGGGAACGTCATAAATTTCTGTTAAAATCAACAGATCCGGTGCTTGAAACGCTTTCACAAATTTCTGAAATAAATATTGCGTGCGCTGACGTTGATGCGGTTGAAACACGAGAATAATTCGACGGTCGGGATAGAATTCTCGCGCGCCCTCAATCGTGGAGATTATAGCACTGGGATGGTGACCGTAATCTGAAAATACCAAAGCCGAATGGAATGTCCCACGGAGTTCAAAGCGTCTCCAAATTCCAGAAAAGTACGAAAGTCCATCCTGAATCGCGCGAATCGGAACACCGAGTTCCAATGCCATAGCAATTGCCGCAAGTGCATTTTCAATATTATGTATACCCGGACGTGTGATGCGAACATCAAAGACAGTCGTGGAGGCATGCACAGAAAATACTTGGCTTCCGTGATCAAACTGAACGTCAGAATAAAATACGCTGGATGTTTGCTGGATGCCGAACGTTCGAGTCTGTTTCGTCTGAATCCCATGAAGCTCATCGCTAGGAATCCGTTCGTTCATCACAACTGTTCCTACTGGTCTAAGAAATGTCGAAAAGCTTTCATACAAATGATGGAGATCGCGAAAATAATCCAGATGTTCTTCTTCAATATTGGTTACAATGGCATGCGTGGGTTGGATATGATGAAAATGCTCGCGCCATTCGCATGCCTCCACAATAATGAAGTCTTTGCCACCAAATCGGATATTTTTGTTTTCCCACGACGGGACCAGTGTACCAACAATTACGGTAGGATTCATTCCTGCGTGTTCAAGAATTTGTCCGAGCATGGCAGTCGTTGTGGATTTTCCATTCGTTCCAGAAACTGCAATGCTTGTAGGAAACGAGCTCACGATCTCTCCTAACGCCTCTGGATAGGATTGCGTGGGAATTCCGCGGACACGAGCCTGTTCGCGTTGCGGAGCAGTTTCCGGAACTGCAGGAGAATAGATCACCCGCGTCACATCGTCTGGAATCTCGATGGAATCTATTTCAACGCTGATTCCCTCCTTACAAAGCTGCTTTGTTAAATCGTTCTCTGTTAAATCACTTCCTGAAACACGCGCTCCCCGAGCCATTGCAAATCGAGCCAATGCCGATACTCCAATTCCTCCAATGCCAATACAATACAGATGATCGCGGTTGTTAAACATGAGAGAATTGTGTTCGAACGATACTATAAAGATACATGGATCCTGTCACCACAATCAACCGATGCCGCTTGAGAGCTCGCACAGCTTTCTCGGGATCCGGCTGAATATTCACCGCACCTCGAAACCCCTGTGCTCGAAAGAAATCTCGCAACACTTCCGGCGAAACATGCGGCATGTGCATGGTCGTGAGGACAACACGAGAACAAATGGGCGCGAGAATACGCACCATGCGACGAACATCCTTTCCACGTTTAATACACACGAGAACTGCAGCCCTACGGTTTCTAAAAATTTTTTTAAATGTCGCAACAAATGCTCGCATTTTTTCCGGATTATGCGCACCGTCAAACACCATCGTGCGATCGCGTTGATGAACCACCTCAAAACGATCTCGAATGCATGCGCGTCTAATGCCGGATCGAATTGCGCGATCTGAAATTTTCCAATGTTGCTTTCGTAATTGATGGATCGCTGCAATGGCAAGTGCGATATTCCCGGGCTGAAACGTTCCAATCAATGATGTGAAAAGATCTCGGTACTCTGTCCCTGCAACCATCACAGTACAGCGAGTACCTCTCTCTAAAATGTCACTCGAGCGAATCTCTACATCGCGCGCAGCATCGATGTATCCGACCCCAGCGTGACGCAGAAGTACAGACCTTGCCTGTTTTGGACAACGACCGATCACGCGCAATGCACGCGTATGAAATGCACTCGCTTCTGTACGCGCAATTGCCGCTAATGTTTTCCCTAAAAAATTCTGATGTTCGAGTGCAATTGTCGTAATAACGTCAACGATCGCCTTACAAACCGTCGTTGCGTCACGATTTCCCCCAATACCCGACTCGATTACGGCGATTTTCACATGCTGATGAGAAAAAAATAAAAACTGGGCAGCGACCAACACCTCAAAAATCGTTGGCTGAAATGTTGAATCCTTTTTCCGCTCGTGATCGATAGCAGTCGCAGCAGCCCGAATCATGCTGGCAAAATCCGTGCGTGAAATCCAGCGACCGTTGATTTGGAAGCGTTCACGATAATTTTCTACATGTGGAGACAATACTAATCCTGTGCGAAATCCCGAAGCATGCAGCATCGATGCAATAAACGTAGCCGTTGAACCTTTCCCGGATGTCCCACTAACATACACTGCTGGAAATTTTTGCTCCGGATTTCCCAATAACTTCAATAGGCGTTTCACGGGCTCCAAACGAATATCGGATCCTCGAATTTTTTTCGTAAAATCCACCAGCGACTCCAAATACTGGATCGCTTCACGTTCAGAGGCTATGCGCATAGGGTTTCAAGAACTTTTGCAATGTGAACGGCAGCATCTTTTCGATTCAGGTTTTGAATTGTTGCCTCCAGACGCGCACGTTTTGTTGGGCTACTCCACAACTCTCGAATAGTAGATGTAAGCAATTCCTTTGTAAGGGCTGCATGCGGCAAACTCACCACTGCATCCTGCTCTTCAAATAATCTCGCGTTTGCTTCTTGATGGCTTCCGGGCATCGGAACGACAATTGTGGGTTTCCCTAAGAATGCTAATTCCGAAAGTGTTGACATGCCAGCACGCGTGACCACAATATCTGCTACAGCATACGCATGTCGCATTTCATCGGATGATAAACGTTCTACCACATGATAGCGCAGATATGGATTGTGTTGTGGATGTTCCGTGAGCACAGAATCCGGTTGATGCAATTTTTGAAGCTCGGTATCCTGAAACACATTTTTTCCTTTGCCTGCAGAATGCAGTATCTGACAAAACGTCAATAACTCCGGCAACGCCGATACGACAATCCGATTCAATGAACGTGCGCCTGTCCCACCACCTAAAACGAGTACCGTTGGAAGGTTGGGTTCAAGGGAAAATAATTCTTGTGCATGGACAACACTCCCCTCTTCTAACTCCCGACGAACAGGATTTCCGCACCACACGGTCTTATGCAAGGGAAATTGATGTTGACTTTGTTCAAATGTGACGGTAATTTTTTGGGCCAAGGGACTCATCAGACGATTCGCAAGACCCGGGATCACGTCTTGTTGGTGAATCACGACTGGGATCGAACGCATTCGACAAGCGATTGCAACAGGAACACTTACGAAACCTCCAGCAGAAAACATGACATCTGGTTGAAATGTTTTCAACAACCGATATGCATCCAGCACTCCCCCCATCACGCGAAACGGATCCACAAGATTCTGAAGATCCCTGTAGCGCCGCAGTTTTCCGCTTCGGATCCCATGAAACGGTATGTTTTCCGCCTCAATGATCTCACGTTCCGGGCCTGTAAGAGTACCAATAAACAGGGATTCCAACATCGGATGTCGCTGGAGTAACTCCACATGCACAGCGAGTAACGGGCTCACAGAACCCAGCGTTCCCCCACCGGAAAAACAAATGCGTTTCATAAACGTCGATGGTGTTGGGAAGACTTAGGAGTTAGCGACTTCGCAGTTCCGACTGTCTGTCGAGAAATATTCAAAATAATTCCGACTGCTAACATCAGAGTAACCATGGATGTATTTCCGTAACTAATGAACGGTAGCGGCAGTCCTGTGAGTGGTAATAATGAGAGCATGCCGGCGATGTTCACAAATCCCTGAAACCCAATCCAAATGGCAATACCGACGCAGAGTAATTTTCCAAAATCATCGCGTGCGAATCTTCCCACTGAAAGAATTTGAAGAATGAACCAAGCATACAGAATCACAATAGCACTCGTTAAGATAAACCCTAGCTCTTCACCTATCACCGCAAAAATCGAATCACCCGCAACTTCGGGAATATACTCAAATTTCTGGCGTGATTGACCAAAACCAAGTCCAAGGATCCCCCCAGAACCGATCGCTAATTTCGCTTGGTTGACCTGATAGCCAATTCCTTGCGGATCGGCTTCCGGGTGTAAAAAAACTGTAAATCGCGCAACACGTGCTTCGGATGCTTGAATGAGCAAAAGAAAAAGGATCGAGCATGCTACTGCAAGGACCAAAAGATGCTTAAGGGATCCGCCCGCAACATAGAAAACGACTAACGCCATCGCTGCAAATACGGTCAACGTTCCATAATCTTTCTGTAATACAATTAGCAATGCAACCGCGCCAAAGATTGTCGCAAATGGAACAAAGCTTGTCGAAAAATCGCTCACATCTTTCCGCTGTTGATTCGTGAGCCACGTTGCGAGGTAAATCAGAAACGTGAGCTTTGCTAATTCCGCTGGCTGAAAAGAAATGATCCCCAAATTCACCCAACTTTGAGAACCCCCAAATGTTAAACCTAACCCAGGCAAAAACACGAGAATCAACAACACCAGCGTGATGACCATAAACGCAAACGCAAACTTGCGCCATAGATGATAATCAATCCGCGAAACGACAATGAGTCCAATCACCCCCACAAACACACCATAGAGTAACTGTCGCTTGACATAGAAAAATAAATCTTCGAAATCTTTCCAGGCGACAAAGTTACTCGCGGATGTTAGCATCAAAATCCCAATTACAACAAGAACAGCTAATGCAATAACCAATTTCTGGTTGACAGGGTGCCAACTAGCACTATCCCCAAATAAAGAAAACTTGTGTGAATCTCTAAAATTAGCTCCACGATTCCGAATCATTGAACGGGAAAGGGATTCTTGTTTCATGTTTTTTCATTATAGCATCGTGAATCCAAAAATTCAGCGAGATGCGAAGTTTGGAAGATTTAGTTGCGACCGAGCCGTATTGGTAATACGGTGAGAGAGCAAATTTA
>CAZOCX010000054.1:0-5971 GCA_964578475.1 uncultured Gammaproteobacteria bacterium
TTGCCAGAGTTCGATGAAGCATTTGCAAAAAGTTTAGGAGCCTACACCACCATGGAAGAGGTGAAGCATGCGATTCGGAAAAATTTAGAACGTGAGAAAGAGCAAAAATCTCAAGACCGTGCAGATTTGGCGATGTGTGAGCAGTTGATGGAGAAAACCACGTATGGAAACCTTCCCGAAGAATTGTTTACCGCCGAAACAACGCGCATGATCGAAGAGTTGCGACATCGCGTAGAGCAATCCGGTGGGAAATGCTCCGATTATTTAACGCATCTCAAAAAAACAGAGGAACAGTTACGAAGCGAATTGCGACCGGAAGCAGAAAAGCGTGTAAAAATCGGCCTTGCATTACGCGAAGTGGTCAAAATGCAGAAGATCGAAATTTCTGAAGCAGAAATCACAGAAGAACAAAAAGCATTAAAAAAAGTTTACGCTACACAGCCACAAATTCGTAAGCAAGTTCAAACCCCACAGTATCGCGCATACCTCCAGGATCGGTTAACGCACCGAAAGGTATTTGAATTCTTACGCGCCAAGACGGTACAATAGCCGCATGATTGGGGCACACGTGTCTTCGGCGGGCGGCGCATCAGAAGCGCCAAAGAATGCACACAAGGAAGCTCTCGAATGCTTCCAGTTTTTTTCACGCCCACCGCAGGGAGGCAAGGCCCCAGAGCTCACCCCCGAGATTGTGCAGCTCTTCAAGAAGCGTTGCAAGCAATGGAAGTTTCGTTCGTATATTCATGCACCGTACTTTATTAATCTCGCCTCGACAAACAATCGAATTTATTACGGATCGATCAGTGTGCTGAAAGAAGAATTAGCACGCGCGAATACGTTGGGAGTGACCGCGATGATGACACATATTGGGACAGCGAATGGCCAAGACCGTGTGAGCGCCATACAACGCGCCTCCGAAGCATTAAAAAAAATTCTCGATGGATATTCTGGAAACGCATGGTTCTTGCTCGAAATTTCCGCGGGTGCCGGGGAAGTGATCGGTGATACATTCGAAGAAATTGCGCAGTTCATGCATGCTGCAAAGAATCCTCGACTGGGTGTGTGTCTGGATACGTGTCATGCATTTGCATCTGGCTATGATTTACGCACACCGGAATCCGTTGACGCTGCTGTTCAGAAATTCGACGCGATTGTGGGATTAGAATTGTTGAAAGTCCTGCATCTGAACGACAGTAAAGGAGAATTCAATGGTAGGTTAGATCGACATGCGCACATTGGGGAGGGTAAGATTGGGAAGACCGGAATTTCCGCTATTTTGCATCATCCTAAATTACGGAAGTTCGATGTTATCTTAGAGACACCGTTGTCCGGTCGTTTCCAGGATGTGAAAATACTTAAACAGTTACGTAACTCGCATGGAGCATGATTTGAAAAAATGGATTCGCGCTGCTGGAGAAATCGCACTCGCGAACTTTCGGTTGCCGCGGGAGGATGGAGGCATTCAGGCTAAAGGTGTGCAGGATGTGGTGACCAAGACCGATTTTGCGATCGATCAATTTTTCCATCGGGAAATTAAAAAACGTTATCCGGACGATGATGTGTTCTCGGAAGAAACCGACCATGCGGATTTATTCTCGGATCGGCGGACATGGGTCATTGATCCGATTGATGGGACCGGAAATTTTTCCGCAGGAATTCCGGTATTTGCGATTAGTGTGGGGATCGTAGAACGCGGATTGCCGGTGATGGGAGTTGTCTATGATCCGTTTAGCAAGGAATATTTTTTTGCGAAATGGAAAGGCGGAGCGTTCTTGAACAATGCCCCGATTCATACGTCGTTTACGAGCCATTTGTCGCAATCCATTGTTGTAAAATCCAGTGCACATGGAAAAGATTCGTACGAGCATTCCGAGCGCATTGGATCCACATTGCGCAATAAAACATTTAAACTGTTCCGGACTGAGTGTAACTCATTGATGCTCGCGTATGTGGCGTGTGGGCGCATTGATGCCTGCTACAGTGTCGGCAACACGCCGCCGTGGGATTCTACAGCAGGAGCGCTGTTGGTATCTGAAGCTGGAGGACTAGTTACCGACGCGGAAGGACGACCATGGCGCGTGGGATTTGGGCCGATCGTCGGAAGCAATACCCGCATTCATTTGGAATTGCTAAAATACTTTTCGTAGTATGACGATTACGCATCAAGGACATTCGTGTGTACGCGTAGAAAAAGATAAAACTGTCATTCTTCTGGATCCTGGGGTCTATGCATTTGAGGTGAATGGAAAGAAGCCCGAAGAGTTTACCGGAATTCAGGCTGTATGTTATACACACGAACACTCGGATCATTTTTCAATGGAGATTCTTCAGGTATTGATTCAAGCGAATCCAGGATTACGCATCATTGTCAATTCTTCGATTCACGCGATCCTTACGAACGCTGGAATTTCATCAGAAGTCATTGCGCCTGGGACAGAAGTCATAGTCGGAGAATTGAAGATCCAAGGATGGGACTGTCCGCATGAATCATTGCCGCAAGGTGCGCCCGAAGCTGTTGGATTTTTGGTAGATGGACGTGTGTTGCATCCCGGCGATAGTATAACGCCTTCTCCTGTTGCACAGAATCTGGAAGTATTGCTTGCACCCGCAACAGCGCCATGGATGAATGCGATGGAAGCTGTTGAATTTGTAGAACGTATGCGACCGAAGATCGTCATGCCTATTCATACTGCGGTCTTGCGGCATCCGGAATTAGTCGATCGGATGTTTACGAATATTTTGCGCGAACGAGGATTCCGCGTTGAACCGCAACGCATTACATTATGATTTCGTTGTTTGGACCTTATCGTCAAACTGTTGATTGGATTCTCCACGTATTTTGGTCGTTCGTTGTAACGATCATGGGTTACAAACTGGGATTGAGTTTTGATGATGCCGTGATTGTCTTTGCATCTGCATTACTACTGGATCTCGATCATCTGTTAAATCCACCCATTGCGCGGTGGTTAAATATTGACTCGCATTTCGATAGTTGGAAGTTTGGATCCAACGGCTATACCATCAAAATTTTGCATGGGTTTGATGTATCGGCACTCATTGGATGGATTGCAGCCGAACTCACCGATCGTCCATTATTCGGAATCATGATGGGTGTCAATTTAGCGGTCCATGAAATTTGGGACTTTTTGGTATGCCCTCATGGCATTCGCGAATTATTGTTGGTAACGCGCATGCGCAATAAATTCAAACCGGGCTATCGGACATGGTTTGTGGGTCATATCTTTGACCTCCACAGCGTGCGACATTGATCGTTGTTTCAGCCCTTGTTATTATTTAATGAAACGTGTATAATAAGTACATAATGTACAATATTAACATTTGAGAAATGCGGATCATCACAACAACAGAAGCGCGTAAACAACTTTCCAAACTTGTGAGCGCAGTTCGATACAGCAACAAGCCTATTGCCATTGGCCGACACGAGAAAGCCGAGGCATTGCTTATCAAATTTCCGGACTCTTATAATGCTGACCTAGATGACATGACAAATCTGAATGCCTATGCTGGAGGGTTTGATTTTCTTGAGGACGAGCCGGAAGTTTATACACGCAAAGATTTGAAAAAGTCCTATGTTTGAGCGTGGGAAAGTTATATTGGTTCCATTCCCGTTTACAGATCTCTCTTCCAATAAGGTTCGTCCTGCCATGATCGTTTCGGATCCTAAAACAACGCAACGCGATGTCATTGTTGTTTTTGTTTCGTCGGTGATACCAAATCACCCATCTAAAACGGAAGTTTTGATTCCTGAAACAAATCTCGATTTTTCCGATACAGGTTTAAAAGTTTCCTCTGTCGTAAAATGTCAGAAAATTGCAACACTGGATCAGCGCATTGTGCTGGGAGAATTGGGGAAGATATCATTAGCAATTCAAAAAGATATCGACCGCGCGATGAAGATCGCGGTGGGGTTGAAGTAATTTTTTGTGGTAAAAAAGTATTTTGATTCTAATAAACGAGAAGCCAACGCCTCTTGATTTTTGAGACAAAATCCGTAGACTACAAGGAGTTCACGCGGGTGTCGTATAACGGTTATTATACGTGCTTGCCAAGCACGAGACGGCGGTTCGATTCCGCTCACCCGCTCTAGTCGACTTCAGTGAAGACCAATGACCTCTAATGTTGCCTTCACCGATGCATTGTTGAACGGCAACAGCGCAACCTTGTCAGGGTAGTCCGAAAAAAGTGGTGTCAAAAATTCGTCGGCCCAAGAAGGTGTCAAAACCTCGACTCCAGAAAAATCAACTTCAATTGGTTCATTTTTTTCTTTCGGCAAGCTGTACGCCTTTGCTGCGAGATAGGCTTCCTTTCCCGCTGGGCGCGAGGTGAGTACGGTGCCGAATCTTTTGAGTTCAATTCTCATAATTAAAATTTAAGATAAGCAGCAGTTCCGGGAATATTTACCGGTGAGGGTTTGATGGTGAATCTCGATGGTGAAATTTCCGCTATCACGCCCCCGGTATAATAGTTCAGATAAAGATTCTGCTCGGCGACGATTTTTTTAACAAATTTTAATCCATTTCCCCGTTTTTCTGGAGCACGACCGGAGATCATCTCTGTGAATGCGACATGTAGCGCATCGGCATCGTTTTTCACCTCTGGCTTGACGCGCTTGATCGTCGCATAAACACCTTGGCCACGGTCTGCCAAGACAATTTCGCGTGTCGCATTGTCGATTTGAAAATAAGTACCGGGCGTATCGCGCCAGTGACCAAGATTATGGTCAAAAGAATTGTTTCCGATTTCCCCCACGATAGCGACGATCAAAAAAGCGAGATCATTATTATGGAGACATTGTTGAAGCTCGTGCGCAAGACGATCAGCGCGAGCCTGAAATACATCGCGCGTTGGGGAGAGGCTGTCGGTTGTTGCCCAGCGCTCATCTCCAGACATTGCCCAATTGATGACGTTGTTGAGCAGGTGAGACGTGTTATCCATAGAGGCATACGTATAGTATCGTACTTCTGGCGGCCTGCCCACTTTATAGATAGCATGTTTTGCCTGCAGTTTTTGAAGATGCTTAAAAATACCAGTTGGTTGGAAGTCAAAATATTGGATAATGTCCTTCGTCCGAATTCCTGGGTTTTTTTGGATCAGATTTTGTAGGCTTTGTATTGTATCGGATTTCATATTATGAAGTATATAATTCAATATATATTATATACTATTCACTCTAAATTGTCAAACGATGCGGGAGAACCTATGAGCTAACCCCACCAAGTTGCCACTTAATCAACTTTTCGACTACGGTTTAAATCTGTTTCATGCTTCCGCTCAATCGAAAATTTGTTGGATATCCTCCTCTTAAAGAGGAAAAGAAGGGCTCATCCGGCGGCGTGCCATCAGAGCCCTGACTTAACGAACGGGTAGCGTCCTTTTATCTCTGCAGATACCACTCGATCAATTTCCTTGTCTCTTCCTTGAATCCCTCGTCCAGCCCACTAAGACGAAAGGCGCGTAACGCCCCCTTGAGATGACCGAGCATGTAAGAGACAAGCATGCGGTCCGTCACAGGATCATCCGAACATCTGAGGCAAACTGACCTCAATGCACCTTCCGCAGCATCCCAGTTGGTAAAACCTTGAGCCAATACTCTTCCGATAATCTCTACCGCCAGGGAAAATGCTCTTGGTTTGTTGTGGTAGAAAACCAAGAACGCAACGTCTGCTAGGTTCTCCCACTGCTCTGTCGTGGGAGGTTCGTGATATTTTTCCATGTGTCGATCAACGATGCTCACCATCTCCACAAGGCTCGTTTCACTGTCAACCTCTAACCTAAGCAGAAGCTCTTCGCTTAGCATGTCCTCCTCCTCAAGTGATCCCTGCTACGCTCCCTCTGAAGTTGTTATTGCAAAGATGTCATTTCTTTCATAGATCCTAAAAGATTTTTTTGTATAACTTTGGCGAAAATATTCGATCTTTTTGTTATTATTGACAAAAAAAGTGACAGTAAG